>JAILIM010000109.1 GCA_024695285.1 Bacteroidales bacterium | reverse complement strand
GACGATGGCAACCTGGTGGCCCTTGCGCACGGCGGCCACGATCTCGCCGGCAAAACGGTTCAGACTCTCGGGGTCGAGGCCCTTTCCCTCGGGCCCGCCAAGGCTTTCTCCTGAAAGCTTAAGCAATACTCTTTTGTACATTTTATTTTGTTTTAATCATTGGCATTACGGGCGAAAGGGTAAGCGTGAAGGTGTACTCCTTTGCATGTATCATATACTCGTCGCGCGGGATGCGGCCCCAGGAATTCACGCAGCCCAGGCCCATCTGCACGAGGTCGCAGTTGACGGCGGTGATGCCCATTGCGCGGTTGTCGCGGTGCACCAGCGGCAGCAGCTCGCGGCTGTGGCGCCACTCGCCCACGGTGAGGTCGAGAGTCTGGCGCGTGAACGGCAGCGCCGACGCGGAGAACTCCTCGGGCGATGTGAGCTGCAGGCCGGCGCGTTTGCCGTCGACTATCTTGTAGCTCTTGATTCCCACGTTGGTGCCGTGCTCCTGCGGGCGGGCGGCGCCGAAGTCGTAGCGGTCGGCCACATTCTGCACCCAGCGGCCAAGGCGCCCTGCGGTGCGGCGGTCGATATAGGTGTCGAAGGGGCCCTCTCCGTAGAAGTCCACGGTCGTGAACTCGCCAGGCATGGCGAACTCCACGCCCACCCTGAACAGGTCGGGGATGGACGCCAGGTCGCCCTCGGGCAGGAAGTGCATCCGGAGCGTAATCACGCCGCCGGTAGTGACGGTGTAACGCATCTGCACGTGTGCGCGGTCAAGCGGATAGATTAGGTGCACCACCGCCTCGCCGTCCTCCTCGAAGGCCAGCATGCCCACCGGCTCGAACTTGGGATACAGCCAGCAGGCCATCTTCTTGTCGAGCTTGGCGCCGAGGTCGTTTTCGGTTACGGCGCGGCCGAAGCAGGGGAACAGCGGCAGTGCGAGCAGCTCGCGTCCGCCCATCTTGTACGAGAAGAGCGAACCGTCGTCGCGGCTCCAGGAGGCCTCCCAGCCGTTGCCGCTCACGATGTATGCGGCGTCGGTTTCTTCTATCGAGATGCCGGCGGGGTCAGGCACGGGCACGGGCTCGAAGCTCAGGCCGCGGCTCACGACTATCTGGTCCGACGCCACCTTGGTGCCACGGCGCAGCACGCCCTCGTCTTTGAGAAGATAGAAGTCTAGCCAGAGCGACACGTCGTGACCCTCGGTCTCGGGCAGCGACATGCCCTCCATGCGCACGGTCTGCGAAGTCTGAGGCGCGATTGCGGGCAGCACGCGGGAGCCGCTCTTGAACAAGCGGCCGTCCTGGATCACCTGCCACTCGCAGCGGTAGCGGTCCAGGCTGATGAAGAAGTTCTCGTTGTAAATATCCACGATTCCGGCGGCTATGTCGCTCGCGGAGGCGCTGCAGAGGATGTTGCGGTACTGGTACTTGACCTCCTCGGCCCCGGGATGGGGGTTGCGGTCGGCGTCCACCACGCCGTTGCAGTTGAAGGATTCGTCGGTGGCGTCGTAGGTGTTGAAGTCGCCTCCGAAGACATAGATCCACGAGGGCTTCTTCTCCAGCTTCGAACCGGCGCCGTCTTCAGCGTAAACCTTGCCCTGCTCGGGGTCGTATGGCCAGCGGAGGGCCTGGTCCTCGAAGTCCCAGATGCATCCGCCCTGGTAGGAGGGGTACTTGCGCACCAGGTCCCAGTACTCGGCGAATCCGCCCAGGGAGTTGCCCATGGCGTGGGCGTACTCGCACTGGATGAGGGGCCTGTCGGGGTTGTTCTCGCAGAATTCCTCGCACTCGTCGTAATTGTGGTACATGGGGCAGAAGATATCGGTGTGGTCCGTCAGTTCGGCGCGCTCGTACTGCACCGGACGGGTGGGATCGAAGGACTTGGTCCAGGCGTAGGTCTTCTCGAAGTTGGGACCGTCGCCGGCTTCGTTACCGAGGCTCCAGATTATCACGCTGGGGTGATTGAGGTCGCGGTGCACCATGCGCTGCATGCGGATCATGTGCGCCGCCGCGAAGTCGTCGCGCTTGGCGAGCGTCTCGGGGCCGTAGCCCATGCCGTGCGACTCGATGTTGGCCTCGTCGATCACGTACAGGCCGTAGCGGTCGCAGAGCTCATACCAGATGGGGTCGTTGGGATAGTGGCAGGTGCGCACGGTGTTGATGTTCAGCTCCTTCATCACGCGTATGTCGCGTATCATCTCGTCGCGGGTGACGCAGTAGCCGCCGTCGGGGCTCATCTCGTGGCGGTTCACGCCCTTGATGAGCACGGGCTTGCCGTTCACCAGCAGCTGGGCGTTCTTTATCTCAACGCTGCGGAAGCCCACGTCGAGCATGGCGCTCTCCACCGCCTTCTTTCCGGCGAAGGTGGTGACGCGCAGGGAGTAGAGATTCGGGGTCTCGGCGCTCCAGAGGGCGGGATTCTCCACGCGGCCGTTCCAGCATGCGCCGTCGCCGTACACCTATTCGAAGCGGGTGGTGACGCAGCCGTCGGGGGCGATGAGCTCGTAGCGCACCTGGTTGGCACCTTGCTCAACATCCACGTCGAAGTCGAAGGCTCCGGTCATGTCGGCCTCCACGCGGACGTCGCGGATGGCGGCCTTGCGGGGGCGGAACTCAAGCTTGACGCCGCGGGCGATGCCGCAGAGGCGCCAGAAATCCTGGCACTCCAGATAGGTGCCGTCGCACCAGCGCATCACTTCGAGGGCTATCACGTTGTCGCCCTTCTTGATGTAGGGAGTGATGTCGAACGCGGCTTCCAGCTTGCTGTCTTCGCTGTAGCCGACGCTCTTGCCGTTCACCCAAACGCGCACGTTTGAGGTTACGCTGCCGATGCGCAGGACTGCCTGCGACTTGGTCTGTTCCCTGGTGAGGGTGAAGTGGCGGCGGTAGCGGCCAACGTGGTTCTGCTCGCTGGGCACGAAGGGGGGATTGTTCTTGAAGTGCCCCTTCCAGGCGTAGGAGGTGTTAACGTAGATGGGGTCGCCGTAGCCGTTGAGCTCCCACATTCCGGGCACGGGCATGGTGCCCCAGGCGGAATCGTCGAAGTCGGGGGCGGCGAAGGCCTTGGCGCTCTCGAGGTCGAGGTCCTCAGACCATTTGAACTGCCAGACGCCGTCCAGGCTCATGGCGGGATTCTCGGAGCGCACGCTGGCGCGCATGGGGAGACGGTTGGTCTCGAAGACGTTGGGGTCCTGCCAGTCGGCAAGGGCGCCCTGGGCGGCCGCGGGAACGGAAGCTGCCAGGAGGGCGATGATGAAGGTGCGTTTCAGTATCATAACGAGGTCAGTTTTTCTGTGAGGACGGCGCGTTCGCGGTCGTCGGGAATGGTTACGCTGATGGGTATGTAAAACAGGCGCTCGCGCAGCTCGCGGGGCATTTTCTGCAGGTCGCGGAGGCGCTGGGCGTCTTTTTCGGTGGTGGCGAAAGCGGCGGTGGGGTTGTGCTTCATTGCGGCCCTGAGCTTGCGCACGTCGGCGCGGGTATAGCGGTGATGGTCGGGGAAGCGCACGTGCTCCGTAATGCTGTAGCTGTCGCTCAGGTAGTTGCGGAGCGGCGTGTCGTCGGCTATTCCGGAGAAGAGCACCAGCTTGTGGGAGTACACGTAGCGCGTGTCGGCGGCGTCGAACACCGGCATGGGGTTCTCGTATTTGATTCCCGAGAAGAGGAGGTTCTGGCTCTTGCCGCCCTTGACGGCGACGGTGGTTTCGGGGTCGTAGGAATCGTAGCCGAGGAGCTGCGCGTAGTCGGCTTTCTCCTGTGGCTCAAGCGCGTAGGGGCATTTGCTGACGATTACCATGTCGGCGTCGTAGAGACGCTTGCGGAGGTCGCGCAGGCGGCCCCAGGGGAGGAGCGAGTCGCGGGTGACGGGGCGGGAATAATCAACCAGGAGGATGTTCAGGTCGGCGGCCAGCTTGCGGTACTGGTAGGCGTCGTCGAGGAGGATGAGATCGGCGCCCTGCTCCGCCAGGGCCTTGCAGCCCTCGATGCGGTTCTTGCAGACGGCGACCTCGGACTGCGGGAACTTACGCTTGATCTGCACCGGCTCGTCGCCGAAAGCGGCTGCGGAGGCGTCGAACGGAAGCGGCTGGTATCCCTTGCCGCGGCGTTTGTATCCGCGCGAGAGCACGGCGACGTTGCGGGTGCCCCAGGCCTCGGAGGCGCCGAGTTCGCGCAGGAGCATCTCGATGTGGGGGGTCTTGCCGGTGCCGCCCACGGTGATGTTGCCCACGCATACGGTCGGCACGGGGGCCTTGACGCTGCGCTTTCCGCCCTTGTAGCGGGCGTTGCGTATGGAGAGTATCAGCTTATATATCATATACGTTGGACGCCTGGAGGGGGGCGTCGGCCCAGTTGGTTGCTATATAGTCGAGGGTATTTATGATTTCGTCGGGGTCGGTGGAGGTGACGAGCTTCATGCGGGTCTGCTTGAAGTCGGGGAGGCCCTTGAAGTAGCAGCTGAGGTGGCGGCGCATCTCGAAAACGCCGCGCGGGAGGCCCTTGTACTTCAGCGACAGGTTGAAGTGCCGCTTGGCGAGGGCGACGCGCTCGGGCACGGGGAGCGGCGGAAGCTCGGTGCCGGTGTCAAGGTAGTGGCGGATCTCTTTGAAGATCCAGGAGTGGCCGAAGGAGGCGCGGCCTATCATGATGGCATCGACGCCGTAATTGTCGAAGGCCGCCTTGGCCTTGGGCCCGTCGGTGATGTCGCCGTTGCCGATGATGGGGATGTGCATGCGGGGGTTGGCCTTCACCGCGCCGATCAGCGTCCAGTCGGCCTCGCCCCTGTACATCTGCTGGCGGGTGCGGCCGTGGATGGTGAGAGCCTGGATGCCCACGTCCTGCAGGCGCTCGGCGAGCTCGACTATGATTTTGCTGTTGTCGTCCCAGCCGAGGCGGGTTTTCACGGTGACTGGCTTGCTGACGGCTTCCACGACGGCCTTGGTGATAGCGACCATCTTGTCGGGCTCGCGCATCATGCCGCTGCCGGCGCCGCGGCCCGCAATTTTGGTGACGGGGCAGCCGAAGTTGATGTCGATGATGTCGGCGCCGTGGCCGCCGGCAATCTCGGCCGCATGGTCGGCCATCCTTGCGGCCTCCACCATCGACTCCGGGATGTGGCCGTAAATCTGGATGCCCACCGGGGCCTCCTCGGGGAGGGTGTGCATCTTGGCGATGGCCTTGTCGGCGTCGCGTATGAGGCCGTCCGACGGAACGAATTCGGTATATACGGCAGCAGCGCCCTGCTCCTTGCATAGAATGCGGAAGGATACGTCCGTAACGTCCTCCATGGGAGCCAGGAACAAGGGTTTGTCGCCGAAATCCAAATTTCCTATCGTCATAGCTTACAAATTTAAAAAATATTTACGAACTTTGCACCCGGAGAGATGGCCGAGTGGTCTATGGCGGCGCACTCGAAATGCGCTAAGCGGGCATAACCTGCTTCGGGGGT
>JAILIM010000092.1 GCA_024695285.1 Bacteroidales bacterium | reverse complement strand
TTTGGCCTACTAACTACATATCGGCCACTAAACTTAACTTCAAACAAGTCATGAAAAAGATTCACATAAGCCTTATTCTGGCATCGGTTTTATTCTGCTTTTCTGCAAACGGACAGGCTCAGGAAATGAAGACTATCCCCTTCTCTTCACTTAATGGTGTAAGCGTGGGAAATGCACAGAATGACAAAGCTTCAAAAGGCGTTACCGTGTTCCGCTTTACAGAGCCAGGATGCGCAGCAGTAGAAGTTTTTGGCGGCGGACCTGCTTCCAGAGAAACTGAAACTCTGGCGCCAGAGCGCAATCATCCGCTCAATGCGCTGGTGTTTTCAGGTGGATCGGCCTACGGACTGGCGGCATCAAGTGGTGTCGCTCGCTGTCTGGAAGAAAAAGGAGTTGGATATGATACTGGTATTGCTCTTGTGCCCATCGTGTGCCAAAGCTGTATTTATGACCTTGGCTACGGCAGCTCTAAAGTGCGTCCAGATGAAAAGATGGGCTACGCAGCATGCAAGGCCTCATTTTCCAAGAATAATCCCATAAGCGGCAACGTGGGCGCTGGTACCGGCGCCACGGTGGGCAAAGCAGCAGGAATGCTACAGGCACAGAAGTCCGGCATTGGCTACGCTGCAGTCCAGATGGGTAAACTCCAGATTGGCGTGGCCGTGGTGCTGAATAGCTACGGAGATATATATGAGGATGGTAAAAAGATTGCGGGAATGCTCAATCCTGACCGTACCTCTTTTGCAGACTCCTATGAGACTCTTATCAAGACCACAAGCAATAATCTTTTCACAAGCACCACCAACACCACTCTTGTAGCGGTATTCACAAATGGAGACTTCACTCCCGCTCAGCTTAAGCACTTGGCCAATATGGCCTCTGTGGGTCTTGCTCGTAGCATCGTGCCTGTCTTCACCACCGCAGACGGTGATACGGTTTATGCCGTATCCATTGGCCCGGATGAGGAGAAAGTTCCGGCCAGCATAGACGCTGTGGGCGCCATTTCCGCAAAGCTGATTGAAGCTGCCATCGCAGACGCCATCCACTCCTCCCAAATCCCCGAAAAAGAATACCTCAAAAAAGTCTCACACTAATCACCCCCAAACACTCATACTGTCATTCCGAGGTCCGCAGGACCGAGAGAATCTCATACCACCATCATTCTTCCGAAACTTAAACAGCACTCACCCCATTCAGAGACCACTCCAAGGCATAGTGGTGCGGTTTACCCACCTTCCAGAGCAAGGGGTAAACGACAAAAAGTGCCCCACGCGCCCTAAACCGTCGTTTAACTTTCGGAAACTCCCGCCATCCTCTACTCCCTGATGATGAACATCGTACTGCTGATCTACGTCGCAGCCGTACGAAAGTAATAATCCCTATCTACACGATGCCCCGCCCCGGAACGGGACCGGCATTATTGGAGAATTAAACTATTTTATTTATCTTTCGGCGCTTTTTCATCCATCTTTTGAAAGATGCTATCTGACGAAGAAAAGTTGTTGAAACGGATATCCGAAGGAGACCAGACCGCCTTCCGTATGTTCTTTGGCTATTATTATCCAAAGGCAAAAACGTTCATGCTGAGCCTGATTGACAGCGAGGAAGATGTGAACGATCTGGTCCAGAATCTTTTCGTCAAGCTTTGGATGATCCGTTCTTCTCTCGGCAAGTTGCGTTCTGCCGGTGCATATATATATAAGATGTGTCGGAATGCCGCCATCGATTACGGCCGGACCCATAAGGTCAGGATTCCTTTTACCGATTCAACGGAATCGCCTGAGACATACGCGCTGGACGAAGAGTATTTTGCCAAAGAACGACAGCTGCAAATCGACAAAGCCGTTGACCGTATGCCGTATAAACGCAGGGAGGTCTTCTTACTTTCCAGAAAGGAGGGTATGTCGAACGAACAGATTGCCAAAGACTTGGGGATCTCAAAGAAAACCGTTGAGAACCACATCAACGCGGTACTGAAAGAACTTCGCAAGATTTCTTCCTGCATCGCCGTCTTTTTGTAAAATGATTTGGGGGTAAAGCTCTGTTTTTTCGTCTTATTAACAAATGAATGACAATATGGCGAAAACAAGTCTTTTTCCCGGATGGGATGAAATAGACGGTTCTTCTATCTCCCAGGAAGAAATAGAAGCCGCTTACCAGGAGGTAATGGCAAGGGCTTCCGCGATGGAATACTATCTGAAAGAACAGCATCGCAGACAGCGCGTTTTTTGGAGACGGTCCCTGCTGGCGGTTGCCGCCGCAGTGGCTTTAATCCTGGTACCGCTCTTCTCGATCCGATATGCACGGAACGCTGCGGCGGGTGGACCGGAGCCCGTCCGTTATCTGCAATGTGCCACTGCCTGCGGAGAAACCCGTGACGTGGAACTCCCGGATCACTCTCATGTCACCCTCAACGCCCAGTCCGTGCTGATCTATCCAGAGTCTTTCGGGAAAGAACGCCGGGTATTCCTTTCCGGTGAAGCCGTATTCGATGTCACGGCCTCCCTGGAATCTCCTTTTGACGTCCAGACCTCAGATATTACGGTCCGTGTTCACGGGACCCGTTTTAATGTAAACGCTTATTTTGATTCGCCCCGCGTTACGGCGACCCTCAACAGGGGCGCCATATCGGTCTGGCCCAATTATTCTCCGGAACGCATCGTCGAATTGAAAGCGGACCAGCAGTTCTCCTATGAACCCGCGACCGGCGCCATCACGACAGCCAACGTAAAATCCAGAGAATCCCTGGCCTGGACAGATGGAGACCTCTATTTCCGTTCCGCGTCCATTCATGACATCATCCGCGTCGTTGAACGCCATTACGGGGTACAGGTCTATCTCTCCACGGATAAATATGACAACGCCATCATCACGGCCCGGTTCGTCCACAGCGAAACTGTTGACCAGCTGATGGATGCCATCTGCGGCGTTGTCCCCCACATGAAATACACGCATACCGACCAATCTATTTTTATTCAATAAAGCATAACTGACCTATGAGAAAGACAAGACTGCTTGTCTGTACGCTGATGGGCCTTCTGCTTTGCTTGGCGGTGCATGCCCAGGAACCGGTCGTCTCGTTTCCCCAGAAACAGATGACGCTGGCGAAGGCATTGGCCGTCGTTGAGCAACAAAGCGGATTATCCATTGCGTACAACGAAAACCTGCTGGATCTGGGAAAGGTGGTTTCCACCCCGAGCGGAAATCCCCTTTCCGAGGTTCTGCGCCTTCTGCTGGAGGATACCGGAGCTGAAGCGCGCATTAGCGGAAAGATTATCCTCATCGTTGAAAAACTGAGAACTGCCCCCCCTTCCTCGCCTGAAACGTACTCCGGTATCGTCCGTGACAGCGCCGGGCCGCTCGCCGGGGCCGTCATTCAGGTTCAAGGAAGCGGGACGGCCGTCATCTCTTCCGTGGACGGTGCTTTTTCCATTGAGGCCGTCAAAGGGAGCGTGCTCGTCATCAGCATGCTCGGCTACAAAGACGCCACCTACACCACTGGCACCCGGACCCAGGGCATCATAATCGAACTCGTTGACGACGCCATCATGATAGAAGAATCCGTTGTCGTGGGTTATGGCTCGATGCAGCGGCGCGACATCACCTCCGCCATCTCCACCTACAAGCCCTCCGAAGAAGGAGAACGGCAGGTGCTGAGTCCGGATGCCATGCTTCAGGGCCGCATCCCCGGCGTTAACGTAACGGCAGCTTCCGGAACCCCGGGCGGCAAGACCCGCGTAAGTATCCGCGGTATCGGCTCCCTGACGGCAGGAAACGAGCCGCTGTATGTGATTGACGGCGTTCCGATGAGTAACACATCTGGAGATGCCGGAGCCTACGGCGGAGAATCCCTTTCGGGCCTGTCTGATATCAATCCGGCCGACATCGAATCCGTCCAGGTCCTGAAAGATGCAGCCTCAGCCGCCATCTACGGCTCCCGGGGCACGAACGGCGTCATCATCATCACCACCAAGAAAGGAGCGAAAGGCGCACCGAAACTGAGCGTCGACGCATCCTACGGATTAAGCTGGCTGCCCAACCTGTCCAAGCTGAAAGTCGCCGATGCCGATCTGTATCTCGAGGTCCAGAACGAAGCGATTGACAACTACAATCTGCAAACCGGCAGCGCCGTTGCCCGGCTGGAGAATCCCTATCCCGGCAAGCCGCAGTTTGACTGGATCGACATGGTTTTTCGCGTAGCCCAGAGCTGGAACGCGTCCGTCGCCGTTTCCGGCGGTTCTGATACGGGCAATTATTATATTTCCGCGAATGCCAAACAGAACGAAGGAGTCGGAATCGGCAGCCTGTATGAAAAGTACTCGGTGAAAGCCAATGTCAACAGCGACGTCAAGCCCTGGCTCTCCGTAGGTGCCAATCTGAGTTTCAATTACACGAATGCCAACCGCGTCCCGGACGGTTCCATCGGTACTTCGATGCTGACCCACGGTCTTGAGCACCGCCCCTGGGACACACCTTTCAAGCCAGACGGTTCCTACACCATCATCAACGCGGAACTGCTGCATTATAATCTGCTCCAGGCCATCAATGAGCAGAAGGTTTACAACAAGACCTACCGGACCTACGGATCGGCCTATGCCAAGTTCAACTTCACGCCGAATCTCCATTTCAAAACCAGTTTCGGCGGTGATTTCATGGCGGCAGAAGACCATGTCTATTTTTCATCCGACCACATGTACGGCAACTCCGTAGGTGTGCTGACTGATTCCAGAAAGGATTTTACCTCCATCGTCATCGACAACATCCTCGATTTCCATCACGATTTCGGCGGTTTGGCTTTCGATGCCATGTTGGGCCATTCCTTCCAGTTGGATAACACCTCGACGGCCAAGCAGAAAGGCCAGGGCTTTCCCTCCAAATCCTTTGACGTCAATTCCGTCGCCGCAGAATTTCCGGAGGTGACCAGCGGCCTTTCGACCTGGGGTTTGCAATCCTTCATGATGCGATTCACCTTAAACTGGAAAAACCGCTATTTACTTACAGTGAACGCCCGTTATGACGGTTCATCGAAATTCGCTCCCAAACACCGCTACGGTTTTTTCCCGTCGGTTTCGCTGGGATGGAACCTGTCTGAAGAGCCTTTCTGGACATGGAACGGAACGAATGCTAAAATCCGCGCCAGCTACGGTGCGACGGGCAACCAGGGAGGCATCGGTACCTACGCCTACCAATCCCTGGCCAACGGCGGCTACAACTATTTGAACCAGAACGGTCTGGCTGTCATGACCCAGGGAAACCCCGATCTCGAATGGGAGAAGGCTGACCAGTATGACTTTGGAACGGACCTGTCCTTCTTCTCCGGTGCCCTCACCATCACGGCCGACGCCTTCCTGAAGGACACCCGCAACCTGCTCTACAGCAAGCCGGTATCAGCAACGACCGGGTTTACCAATTATACCTGTAACATCGGTTCCATGCGCAACAAGGGTATTGAGCTGGCCATCGGCGGCAATCTCGGCAAACGGGACTTCCACTGGAAGGGCGATTTCAACATCTCCTTCGTCCGCAACAAACTGACTTCCCTGATCGGGGATGACGAGATTCTCCGCACCGATGATTATCATGCCTTGAAGGTCGGCGAAGAAGTCGGCGCTTTTTACCTGATCAAGATGAACGGAATCTACCAAAGCGACGAAGAGGTTCCGACCTATCTGTATGACAATTACGGCGTCCGGGCCGGCGACTGCATCTACGAAGATGTTAACGGGCCGGAGGGCAACGGTCCTGACGGCGACATCACGTCGGCCGACGACAGCCAGTTCGTCGGATCGCCGAATCCGAAATTCACCGGCGGTTTCAGCAACAGTTTCACCTGGAAAGGATGGGATGCCGGCATCTTCTTCACCTTCTCCTATGGCGCCAAACTCTATGAATACTGGACCGGCGGTCTCCGTCTCGGAAACGGTAACTGGCCTGCCCAGGAATCGGAAGCCCTGGCCCGCTGGACCGGCCCCGGAACCAGCAACAGCGTTCCGCGAGCCATCTACGGTTACACCTGGAACTCCACGATGTTCAAGACCACACGGTATCTGCATGATGCCTCCTACCTGCGACTCCGGAGCATCTCATTGGGTTACACCTTGCCGAGACGGCTCACATCGCGCATCGGCGTTGAAAAACTCCGTTTCTACGTCCAGGGTGACAACGTGTGGCTCTTCAGCCCCTTCCGCTTCCTCGACCCGGAGGTCAACACCTCGCTGAACGCAACCAAGATGGGCCTCGACTGCATGTGGATCCCCCAGCCCCGTTCCTGGTCTTTTGGTGTCAATCTTAAATTCTGAGCGTTATGAAAAACAAGATATTACGGCTTCTTGCGGCAAGCGCAGCCGTGATCCTTCTGCTCGCCTCCTGCGACAAATATCTCGACCAGTATCCGCATAACGGCGTCTCCAGTGACAACCTTACGGATAAGGATGCCGAAATGCTGATGATCGGCGTGTACAACATCGCCCAGTATAAACCGACCTTCAACGGATGGGCCATGTTCGACATCATCGGCGGTGACATCATCCGCCCGGGTGCTACTTCGACCAATACGCCCGCCCTCGTGATCCAGGGCGCCATCTATCCCGACGGAAGCATGGTATCGGGTCCGTGGAACGGCTATTATGCCGGTCTTTACCAGATCAATTATTTCATCCAGGCGGTGGAAGGACTTCCCGCCTCGGCGAAGAAGAATGAGATGCTCGGTACCGGCCATTTCTTCCGCGGCCTCTACTATTACAACCTAGTTACCCGCTGGCGTTCAGTCCCGATTGTAACGGGGCCGATTACGGACGATGTCCCTCAGGATTCCGAGGAGGACTGCTGGGATTTCGTCGAAAACGAATTAAAGCTGGCCGTAGCCATGGCTCCGGATTTCACCACGAAAAACTATGTGTCCAAGGACGCAGCCAAGGCACTGCTGGCCCGGACGTATCTGGCCCGGGGCAAAAAAGCCGAGGCCGCCGCGCTGGCAGAGGATCTGATCACTTGCGGCCGTTTCGCCCTCGCCGACTTTACGGACATTTTCCGCGGGGTTGCAAACA
Source organism: Bacteroidales bacterium (assembly GCA_024695285.1). The sequence continues at coordinate 13,870 of JAILIM010000092.1, read as the reverse complement.
AAGAGGAAATCTTCACCTTCGCGAACCTCTTGGAAGAAGGGAGCTACAACATCGGTTCCTATTATTATACGAAGGAATCGCCGGTTGGCGGCAGCTACACGTTCTGCCCTACACAGGAAGCGATGGATATGTTCGAGTATATCGACAAGCGCCGGACGGTCTCTGTCGATATCCAGGGCAGCAATAATGTCGTGAATAAATATTGCCAGGGCGACGCCGGCCATGATCCGATCTATATTACCCGCCTTGCGGAGATGTATCTGATCAGCGCCGAAGCGCAGGGCCTGGCCCTCGGTATTGACCGGCTCAATGAGTTGCGCCGTTTCCGTGGTCTTCCCGACGTGGCGCCTGCGAATGAAGCGGCTTTTCTGGATGCCGTGCTTAACGAGCGGCGCCTGGAGTTCTTCGGTGAAGGCTTCCGCTGGTTCGACCTGGTGCGTACCGGGAAATATGAAACGACGGTAGGTGTGGATACGAAATTCACGGTATTCCCAATCCCCTCCCGCGAACTGACTTTGAACAAGAAACTGACGCAGAATCCTTTATGGGTCGCTGCGGATGAAGAAAATGATACGGAGGAATAGCAAGATGAGAAAAGTATCCTTTATTCTAATCCTTTCTTTCTGGCTTCTGGCGCTATTTGCCTGTCAGAAACTTCCGACCGGTCCGGATGACATTCCGGATACCCAATATGAACCTCGTACAGAGCTGGGAAGAATGGTAGCGAAAGCCGCCTCTGTCGGTCATATCTATGCAGATACGAGCTTCGTCATTGCCCAAGGTGTAGATGAAACCGATATTCATCTGCAAACAAGCCTGGCTAAAGTCGAGCATGTCTTTATCCTTCGGGTTGACCTGACGACGCCCGGCTTGAAGATGAAGGTCGGGATGCCATTCGACCAGAATTCCTACGTCATCGGCAGCCGGCAGACCCCTTCCGACATGATCGAATACGTGGACAAGCCCGGGCAGCGGGTCGTCGCCGTCGTCAATGCCGACTTCTGGGATACCTCCAACGGAAAGATCCGTGGTCCGATCCACCGCGCCGGCCGGGTACTCAAAAATACGTTCGTGTACTCCTCCAAATTGACGGACCAGGCCATCAGTTTCTTCGGCCTGGACTTCGACGGGAAACCGGTCATCCGGGATACGGTCACCTACCGGACAATGGCTACTGACCTTCGGGATGTAACCGGAAGCGGCGTCATCGTCCTGCAGAACGGCGAAGTCCCCGGTGACTTCTCCGGCTATTCGACCAACCGCCATCCCCGTAACGTTGTCGGCTATACGGAAGACGGCAGCACGGTCTATTTCATGATCGTGGACGGCCGCCAGCCGCTCTGGTCGGACGGAATGCTCTATTGGGAGATGGGAGAAATTATGAAGAGCCTCGGCTGCAGCTGGTCTTCCAACCTGGATGGCGGCGGCAGCGCACAGCTGGTGATCCGTCACCCTTCAGCCAATATCTATCAACTCAGAAACCGGGCTTCAGACGGCGCCCAGCGTCCGGTCGTGAACACCTGGATGGTAACCGTAAATGAGCCTTAGCCATGAAAAAGTCACTTTCATATTTCCTCCTCATGGCCCTTGGCGCCATGTTCTGCGTTTCCTGTCAGGATAATGAAACGAATGCCGGCCAGGAGGCCGCACCGAAGGTCCTTTCCCTGATTCCCAAGGCCGGCAGTGCCGGTACGCAGGCTGTTATTTCCGGATACGGTTTCTCCGAGCCGGTGACAGTTGACGTGGACGGGATCCCTGCCACAATCGGGGAAGTCACCGTTGACCGGATCCATATCGTCATGCCGGAGCATACCAACGGCGAGGTTGCCGTAACCGTCACGGTCGGAGAATTCGTCATGGAAGGCCTCAGCTTCCGCTATGCCGATCCCATGCCGCCGGAAAGCATCGCCATCAATTCGTATAATCCGTCTTCGGGAGTCAGGGGTGACCGTATCTCCATCTACGGGCAGCTCTTCCCGGATGAAATCTCCCGCAATAAGGTGACAATCAACGGGAAAGAGGCCGTTATTGAAAAAGCGAATGCCTCCCGCCTTGTCGTGATTCTTCCGGACAATCCCGCCGGTCAGTATCCTTTCGTCCTGACGGTGGACGGCAAGGAGACCATCACCGGACCGTCATTTACCTATGAAGCCATTCCGGAACTGACGGTGGAATCCGTCTCACCAAACAGCGGAACCGCCGGAGATATCGTGACCCTCAAGGGTATCTGCTTCAGTCCGACTCCCTCCGAGAATATCGTAACCCTGAACGGTGTACAGGCGACCGTACTCAGTGCTTCCTCCACCGAACTCAGCATCGAAATCCCCGAAAACCCGTTAGGCTCCTACCCTGTCGTCGTTACGGTTGGAGATAAAACCGTAGAAGGTCCTGTTTTCCTCTACGTCTCCAAGACCCATACCTATACGGTCAAGACCATCAGCGGTTCGGCAGGCCGGGCAGCGGATACCGAGACTATCGTTGACGGCGTATCCACCGTCGCCAAATTCCGCCAGCCTCGCGGCGTGGTCTTCCTGCCCGATGGCCGTCTCGGAATCTTCGACAACGGCAACAACGCCCTGCGTTTCCTGAATCTGGCTTCCTGGGAGGTGAGCGGATCCTCGACGGCCGCCAAGGGGCTGCTCAACGCGGCCTGGCGCGGCTGCATCCACGGGGACTGGATTTATATGGCCAGCAAGGGCAACAACAAACTGGTGCGGCACAACTACAAGACCGACGTCGCCGAGGTGATTACCAGCAATTTCACCGGCACATCACCCATGGACGTCTGCTTCGATACGGAAGGCAACGCTTATGTCCTCGTCCGCGACGGCTCCAAGGCCATCTTCAAGGCCCCGGGCGGCGACTTCGCCAACATGGCGGTCTTCGCAGAATTCAGCAAGGGACCGCTGGCCATGGAATTCGCCCCGGACGGCACCCTGATCGTGTCCACGATGGGCTGCCAGATTATCGGCGTGAAGCCGGATGGCGAGCAGTTTGTCATCGCAGGTGTCTTGGACGGCAAGGCGGATGATCCCGGAACTCCCGGAGAGCCGCTGACCGCCAAGTTTGGCTCCAACCTCTTTGGCATCACGGTCGGTCCCGATGGAAAAATCTATGTGGCCGATGACTCCTTCAAGGTAATCAAACTGATCTCGCCTGGAGAGCACGGTTATGATGATGCTGTTATTTCTACGATAGCCGGTACGTCCGGTCAGAAGGGAAAGACGGACGGGGTCGGCGCCGAAGCCCGGTTCGACACGCCTGGTGAAATCCGGATGGCACCTTCCGGCAAACTGCTCATCGTTACCGAATACAACGCATACACCATTCGTGAAATTGTGATTGACTAGTCATGAAAAAGATAGTATTTATCCTCTGCTCCCTCCTTCTGCTGGCCGCCTGTCAGCAGAAGGGCAACTACGAGGCCCGGATTACAGACCTCCGACTGGTTTCCGTCGATCCCAAAAACGGCTATCCCGGTGACCTGATTACCATCCTCGGGCGGAATTTTTCAACGGATCCTGCCCAAAACGAAGTTACCGTCGGCGGGGTCCCCGCCCGTGTGCTGGAAGCCTATAAAGACCGCCTGCTGGTCATATTGCCCCAGAATGAACCCGGCAACCACACCATTTCGGTGAAAGCGCCGTCCGGCGAAGCGGAAGGCCTGGTATTCAATTACCTGAAGATTCCCGATCAAGAATACATGGTTTCCACCATCGTGGGGCAGCAGGGCGTCCGCCAATGCATTGACGGCGTAGGGACCGGTGCCGCCACCTATATGCCGACGGGTATCAACAAGGCCGCGGACGGCACCCTCTGGTTTACGGACCGGGGCGGAAACGCCATCCGGCACATCTCCGCCGACATGTCCGTTACCACCGAAGCGAAAGTGGAAGAAGCCGGCGCAGCCGTATGGCAGGGTGCATTTGACGCGGAAGGGAATTACTGGTATAACGATAAAGCCAATGGAAAACTCTACCGCTTCAATCCGACGACAAGAAAGAATGACGTGATGGCTACCGGCCTGAACAATCCGATGAATGTCGCCATCGGCCCGGACGGGTTCATCTATGTCCCCTGTCGTAACGGGCTGACAGTCTATAAGTTCAACCCGGCCACGATGGAAAAGACCGAATTCGCCCAGATACCAGATGAAGGTCCAGCCTTCATCGGTTTTGACCCGAAAGGAAATCTGATCGTTTCCGTTCAGCACGGCTACAAACTGATCTCCATTGACCCGGCCGGCTTGCAGACCGTCATCATGGGGACCGGCGAAAAGAGCGAAACGATGCTTGACGACCCGGACGGAGATCCGCTGAAGACGAGCATCCGTTCCTGCCAGGGCTTCGACTTCGCTCCGGACGGAACGCTCTATGTCGGCGATGCGGCCTATCACTGTGTCCGTAAACTCGTTCCGGACGCTGACGGCAATTACGCGACAGGAAAGGTGGAGACCATTCTCGGCGGGACGAAAGGCTATGCCGACGGCAAGGGCCTGAACGCCAAGTTCAACGAAGTGGACGGCATTCTGGTCTATGATGCCGAAACGCTGTACATCTGCGACTCGCAGAACTGTCTGATCCGTAAAGTGAGTATCCGATGAGACGTCTGTATCTGATAATAAGGGTACTCCTTGCTGTCGGATGCTCTTCACAAACCGTCTCCATTGAGGAAGAGACACCGTTCCGGCTCCTGTTCTGGAATATCCAGAACGGGATGTGGGCCGAACAGGGTAAGAACTATGACAGTTTTGTCAACTGGGTCCGCGAACAGAATCCGGACGTTTGCGTCTGGTGCGAAGCCCGCAGTATTTATTACACGGGAACCAGAGACAAACTGCCCCTGGAGGAAAAGTATCTGGTCGATAACTGGCCGGAACTGGCCGCCCGATACGGACACCGTTTTGTCTATGTCGGCGGCATGCGGGACAACTATCCCCAGGTCATCACCTCCAAGACGCCCATCCACGGGGTGGCGAAGATTGTCGGCGAAGAGCCTGACAGTGTAGTTACCCACGGTGCCGTATGGGCACAGGTAAGCGTCGCGGATAAGACCTTGAATCTGGTTGCCCTCCATACCTGGCCGCATCCGTACGCCTTCAATGCCACGGACCAGGAAGCATCCAAAGCCGCCCACGGAGGCGATGCCTACCGGAAGATGGAAGTGGAATACGTATGCAGACACACCATCGGCAATGCCCGAAACGGGTATTGGCTCCTGATGGGCGATTTCAATTCCATTTCCCGTACGGACAATGCTTTCTACGGCCTACCTGCGGACGACCCCAAGTTCCAGGCACAGGATTACATACATGAGCATACTCCTTATAGGGACATCATCAAGTGGCGCTATCCGGAAGAGGTGATTCTGTCCACCATCGCCGATACCCGCTACGATTATGTTTTCTGCACGCCGGACCTTTATCCGTCCATTACCGATGCCCGGATTGTCCGGGATGAATATACCGAGCCGGTCCGTGACGAGGTCGTGACCAGTTTCTGGCATCCTTCCGACCATTTGCCGGTTATCGTTGATTTTAATTTCTGATCCCCATGAAACGACTGTTATTTCTATTGACTGCTGCCCTGCTGCTGGGCGCCTGTTCCAAGGAAGCAGAGCCCGAGATTAAAGACAATCCGGGCACACCGGAAAATCCGGAAACGCCCGCCGGCGATCCGGATGAGGTCGTCCTCTACGCCGAATTCAGTGACGCCACAGTCAGTAAAACCGGCTTTGACGGTCCAGAATACCAATGGAGAACCGGAGACAGGATCCGCGTAGCGCTTTCCGACGGGAATACGCTGGATATGCGTTACTCCGGAGAGAATACCGCCGGGGCGGCAGACTTCCATCAGACGGAGACGCCCGCCAGCGGCGTACTGTACGGAGAAGGCGGTTTTGCCCTGTATCCCTCACTCGCACCGAACAACTGCAAGTGGGAAGGCAGCACGCTGACCCTGAGCCTGAAGAACAATTATGTCTGGACGGAAGGGAATGCGGAAGCACCCATGCTCTCGAATGTCATCGAGGGTGAGAACCTGCAATTCTACCAGCTGTGCGGCCTGCTGAAGCTGACCATTTCCAACATTCCCGCCGAGGCTGCAAAGTTGATGGTCTTGACGCCGGGCTATGTCATGACGAAGAATATGGTCGTCCATAACTGGTCAGGCAGCATCGGGGATGAAAAGCCTTTCGTCCAGGCTTATGCCGGGAATGACGACTGCGTCGGTCTCCCCTTCCCTGCAGGGACTGCCACTTCTCGTACTTTCTATGTTCCCATGCCGGTCGGACCGGGCGAGGACCACACCTACCCGGAAGTCCGGATCTATTTGGTGAATGCCGCCGGCAACACCATCTCCGGCACGGTCTGCACGGCTGAAAACCTTCGGATCGACCGGGCCCACATCAAACCGATGGAACAGGTCGTCTATCCCGAAGAGCTGAAAGCGCCGTTCACGGTCACAACGCTCTTTGGCAACGTCGGCTTCAGCAACCCGGTTTCCGGAAAGGCCGGCGGCAATGCTTCCGCGGCCATTCTTGGCGCCGTTCGTGGTATGGGCTGGATCGTCCCGGACGAAAAGGCGTTCGTGCTGGAGCAGGCACAGACGGTGCGTATCTGGGATGTCAAGGCAGGAACGCTTTCCGATCCTTACACCTATGGGGATGCGACTCACGTCCCCTGGCTGGGCAATCTGCATAACGGCGAGATCTGGTTCGCCGAGAAGGCCAAAGCCAAAGTCTTCACCTTTAATCCGGACAGCCATACCTTTACGGAGCAGGCGGCCTTGAGCACCTGGAGCGGCAAGAGCGTGATGGATATCATCTTCGACGCAGAGGGGAACGCCTTTGTCGCGGTGCGCGACCTCAAAACCATTTACAAGTTCGACGGCGGAGACTTCACGGCCTCCCCTTCCCTGACGGTCAGCCTCGGGATGTGGCCGCTCGCCATGGAATTCGATGCGGACGGAAACCTGATTGTCGCGACCAACGGCTGCCAGATTCTCAACGTCAATCCCAACACCGGCACCTATGAGGTCATCGCCGGCATCAAGGATGCGAAAGCCATCTCCGACGGCACGGAAGGTGAGCCGCTGACGGCGAAATTCACAGCCGGTATCGCAGACATCGCCATCTCCCCGAACGGAGACATCTATCTTGCTGATACTTACCGTGTCCGGAGGATCCGGAAAGGCTCTCTCGGATATGCCAACGCGATCGTATCGACGGTCGCCGGCAGTACCAAGGCAGCCAACCGCGCGGCCATCGCCGATGGTGTCGGAACCGCCGCGACTTTCTGCCAGATGGGCGGTCTGCTGATGAACAGCACGGGCACTATGCTCTATATCACCGATCAGGGAACCGGGCATATCCGGGAACTCTATATCGGCAATCCGGACGGCCCTGTGACGACCAAAACCATTTTGACGGCAGCGACCTTCAACATTCGTTTCATTACGGACAAGGATACGGACGAGCGCAGCTGGGAATTCCGTCGCACCGGCGTCGTCCAGCTCATCAAGGATTACAGTTTTGACATCGTGGGCTTCCAGGAAAGCCGGCCGGAGCAGCGGGCCTACATGATCGGAAATCTTCCGGAATACACTTTCTTTGAAACGGCGGAAGAGCCCTGCCTCGCCTGGAAAACCGACAAGTTCGTCGAGCTGGACAAGGGCTATTTTTACCTCTCAGCCACGCCGGATACGCCCAGCAACCCCTATCCGGGTTGGGTTTCCACAGATCCGGGACGCCGACGCGTCTGCCAGTGGATCAAACTGGAAAACCGCGAAACCGGCGAGAAAGTCCTCTTCCTCAATACCCATCTGGAAGTAACCAGCTCCGGCACCTCCGTCAGCGAAGAGGAGGCCCTGGAAATCCGTACCCGTTCTGCCGAACTGATCTGTAGCCGGATTGCCGCCCTGAATACCGGCGGTTACCCGGTCATCCTCGGAGGTGACATGAACGGCCCCACCACGGAAGCCACCCACACGGATTACTTCAAGGTCCAGCTGACAGACTCCTATTACCGCAGCGCCGATCTGGGTGTAAAAGAAGGTCCGGTTGCCACCTATAACGCATACAGCTACGAAGACGAGCAGCGTTCCAAGTGGTATCACCGCATCGATTACCTCTATTTCAAAGGCGGGCTGGATGTGGTGAAATACAAAGTGATTGACGACAAATATAACGAATACTTCCCCTCCGACCACTGGCCGTTGATGGTGAGATTCGCCTTAGATTAATTATTAACCAATAAATACTATTAACCAATAAATACAGGAATATGATGAAAAAGAAGTATTTGCAGCCAGACTCAACGCTGCTGACTATCGCGCAGGAACAATTTATCTGCGCATCGGACTTGGAAACGAATGATTCCAACGGTCTTGAAGAATTGATTATGGATGAAATCGAAGGAGTATGGACTATATGAAAAAAATTTCAATGCTTATGATGGCGGCCCTGGCCGTTACGACCCTTTCCTGCAATAAGGAAATGACTGATACGACGGACGAAACGCCCGGGTTCAGCGGTGCTCCGGCACTCACCGCCCGGTTTTCTGAGGAAGATACCAAGACGGCCTTTGTCGGTGGAACGTTCATGTGGAAAAAGAATGACAATATGGTCGTCCGCAGTGACAATGCCAACGGTTATACCACATACAAATATACCGGAGACGATACTGCAGATAAGGTCACCTTCGTCCCCAACACGGACGATAATATCGTATATGGCCAGAACTCCTTTGCCCTTTATCCGGCAAAGACCTCAGGATCGGGAGAAAGTGCCTATCCTAAAGAAGAAGAGGGTTCATTGAAACCTGTGCTGAAAGACACTTATACCTGGTTTGAAGGGGATGTCGAGGCCCCGATGCTCGCCCGCGTTGAAGCAGGGCAGCCTCTGGAATTCAAGCACCTTGGCGGTGTTCTGAAGGTTACCTACAAGAATGTACCGCCGAAAGCTACCAAAATTGTCGTGATGGCTCCAGTCGTGGATGCAGACCTGCTCGCAGCCGATAAAGTCTCCTACAAGATCTGCTCGACGATGAACCGGACCTATAACTGGACGACTGAAGGCGGCGGTTTCGACCCGGTTGAGGTTCCCTATGTCAAAGCGTATGACCATAGCGGTACTTATAAAATCACCATCAACATTGCATCCGCAACGGCGGCTCAGCGAACCTCCGACGACGGCATAACTGCCTATATCCCGCTGCCGGTTGGTCCGGTAGTGAGCGGCGGACAGAACGTCTATCCACAGCTCAAGGTCTGGCTGGCTTTCAACGACGATACGGAAGTGCCCGGTTCCCTTCGCACCGCTTCCAACGTCCAGATCGAACGAGCCCACATCAAGCCCATGCCCGCGATCGTGATGCCGAAGTATTCTGTAGAGGTTGTAGCTGGAACGGATGGCTCTAATGCCACTACCAATGGTACCGGAACAGCCGCCAAGTTTAACCAGGTACGCGGTCTTTGCTGGCGGGACAACACCAATCTGTTGCTGACCGAATCCAATGGCAACAAGGTCCTGCGCCAATTCAACAAGTCCACGAAGGATGTTACATCCGCGGTTACGCTTGGCGGAAACGCTCCTTGGCAGGGATGCATGAAAGATGGCTTGTTCTATTTCATTGACAAGGGGAATGCGCAGATCCGCACCTGGAATCCCTCAACCAATGCTGTTGCTACCGTCACAACGTCCGTTGGAAACAGCCCGATGTGTGTCCGTTTCCATGGTGATGATGCATACGTAACCTCCAGAAATGATTCCAAGATTTATAAGTTTGCCGGCGGAGCAACCGGGACGAAATCGGTATTCTTCGATTTCTCCACGTTGGAACATGGCGATGACACGAACTGGCCTATTGCTTTGGTGTTCGATGGCGACGGTAATGCCATTGTAACCGTTGGCAGTTCCAAGGGAACTTCAGCTACTGCTTTCATGATTTATGTGATTGGTCAGGACGGCAGAGTCGTGACAACCATCGGCAAGGCCGTAAAAGCTGCGGACTGGGGTGCCACATATGATGGTGCTCAGGCCAATGCGACCTTCTCTGCCAATATGAACGGTATCGTTCTCGGACCTGATGGTGCGCTGTATATGGTAGACAGCTATGCTATCCGACGTATAACCAAAGGTGCATCCGGCTGGTCTGATGCTACGGTTACGACCATTCTTGGTGGCGGTAATTCATACCTGACATCCGTAGGCGCGACTTGCCAGATTACCCAAACTCCTCAAGATCTGATCTTTGATCCCGAGAACAGCAAAGTATTCTACTTCTTTGACTGGAGATATACACTGCGTAAGGTCACGATCGAATAGTATCTTTATTGTGTTTTTGTTTCGGGCCGGCCGGCATGTCGGCCGGCCCCTTTTCTCTCAGCATGAAAAGAATCTTCTCCCTTTGCGTTGCAGCGCTGCTGGCGCTTCCCGGACTATATGCGCAGGATTACCACTATATCGAGGCGTCGGAGCTGACCCTTACCGGCAAGGTATTTCCCGATACGCCGAATCCCTATCACCGGATCGACACAACCCGGTTCCACGGCTTCAACAAAGAAGAGCTGAAGCTGGTGCTGGAATCTTCCGGCATTGCCGTAGCCTTCCGCACGGACTCCCCTTCCATCCGCGTGCTGCCGGTCTATGTCCGGCCGTATTTCGGCGGCGGGACCACGGGCTTTGCCGGCCGGGGCTTCGACCTCTATATCAAGAAAGACGGGAAATGGCTCTGGGCCGCTTCCGGCCTCCAGAATGACAATGCCCTGGACAAACCGGTCAGCCTGATCAAAGACATGGACGGGGGCGTAAAGGAATGCCTGCTGTATCTGCCTGTCCGCAGCGAGATGGCATCCGTCAAGATCGGTGTAGAGGAGGGATGCCTTCTGGAGCCGCTTCCGCAACCTTTCCGTCATCGCGTCGCCGTGTTCGGCTCCAGTTTCACCCATGGTGCCTCTACTTCCAAGGCCGGCATGGCCTATCCATCCATCCTCTCCCGTGAGACGGGCATCCAGTTCCTCAATCTCGGGGTAAGCGGCCGCTGCCGGATGCAGGATTACTTTGCCGCCGCCCTTTCCGAAGCGCCAGACGTGGATGCATTCCTCTTCGACACCTTTTCGAATCCGACCCCGGAAGAGATTCGCGAGCGCCTCTTCCCCTTCATCGAAGCGATACAGGCTGCCCATCCCGGCAAACCGCTGATTTTCCAGCAGACCATCTACCGCGAGCGGCGAAATTTCAATCTCCAGGCAGACCGCTATGAACGGGAGAGAATGGCCGTAGTGGCGCAGCTCATGAAGGAAGCCTGCCGGAAATATAAGGACGTGTATTTCATCACTTCGACAAACGCGACCTCTCCGGACCATTATACCTCCGTTGACGGGACCCATCCGGGAGACTACGGATACACCCTATGGGCCCGAAGCATCAAAAAGCCCGTGCTGCGAATCTTGAAAAAGTATGGTATACGTTGACGATTTATTATCTTTGCCTTAACAATTCTTACGACATGAAAAAAAGTCTGATTCTTGCGCTGCTGGTCCTCGGAGCGCTTTCCCTCAAGGCACAGGCCGTCATTGGTCCCGAACATCAGGAGCGCGCTGCCGCGCTGGTGCAGCAAATGACACTGGATGAAAAGTTTAGCTTGATTGCCGGATATCAGGACGGCTTCCATACCGCCCCCGTGGAGCGGCTGGGCATTCCGGAAATCCGTATGGCCGACGGGCCGCAGGGGGTCCGGAACAATACCAAGAGCACCCTTTTCGCCTGCGGCGTCGCTGCGGCGGCGAGTTGGAACCCGTCCCTGGTGCGGGAAATGGGCGTCGCCCTCGGGCAGGATTCCCGTGCCCGAGGTGTCCATATCCTGCTGGGACCGGGCGTAAATATCTGCCGCAGTCCGCTTTGCGGCCGTAACTTCGAGTACTTCGGGGAGGATCCTTTTCTGGCTGCGGAAACGGCCGTCACCTACATCGAAGGCGTACAGTCGCAGGGCGTGATGGCGACCGTCAAGCATTTCGCTTTGAACAACCAGGAATACAACCGTCATCATGTCAACTCCGTCGCGGACGAACGGACCATCAACGAAATCTACTTCCCGGCTTTCCGGGCTGCCGTCGAGCGGGCCCATGTCGGTTCCGTCATGACAAGCTACAATCCCGTCAACGGCGTCCACAGCGCCGAGAATGCCTACCTGATCGGGCAGACGCTGCGTGGAAAATGGAATTTCCAGGGATTCACGATGAGTGACTGGACTTCGACTTATACGCCTCTTCTCATGGTGCAGGACGGTGTCGATCTGGAGATGCCCCGCGCTTTCTGTTATACGGCGGAAACGCTGAAACCCCTGCTGGAAAGGGGCGTTATCACGGAAAAGCAGATTGATGACAAGGTCTGCCGCATCCTGCAGACCTATATTGCCTTCGGCTTCCTCGACCGCCCGCAGCTTGACAGTTCCATCCCGGATGACAACCCCTATTCGCGGGAAGTGGCTTACCGGCTGGCCTGCGAAAGCATCGTGCTGCTGAAAAATGACGGCATCCTGCCGCTGAAAAAGAACCGGAGAATCGCCCTTTCCGGACCGGGCGCCGAAGTGATCCCCTGCGGAGGCGGAAGCGGCGCCGTGGATCCGCTCTATACGGTTTCCCTGAAGGAAGGACTGCAACTGCTCGGAGCCCGTTTCTCGGAAAAAGCCGATGTAGAAATCGTCGCTCTCGGCTTTGACAAAACGACCGAAAAGGAAAACCACGACAGGACTTTCGCTCTCCCCGAGGGTCAGGAAACCTTCGTAGAGGAAGCCCTCGCCCGCGGCCGCAAGGTCATTCTGATCGTCAACGCCGGCGGCGCGGTCGATCTGAGCCGGATTGAAGGGCGCGTGAGTGCCATCCTATGGGCCTGGTATCCGGGGCAGGAAGGCGGAAAGGCCCTCGCGGAGATCCTTTACGGAAAGGTCAATCCTTCCGGCCGCCTGCCGGTCAGTTTCCCGCGCGCTTTGGAAGACAATCCGGCACAGCCGTATTACGCACCGTCGGAGCCTTATAACAAACGCGGCCATACCGTCGTCCCGACGACTTACGCCGAAGGCATTTTCACTGGCTACCGCGGCTACGGAGAAACCGCACCGCTCTATCCCTTCGGTTTCGGGCTGAGCTATACGGACTTCTCTTACAGCGAATTGACGGTAACCCCGGCCGGGGACGGCTTTGATGTGCGTCTGGAAGTCCGCAACAGCGGAAACCGCGACGGCAGCGAAACGGTCCAGATCTATGTCCATGAGGAGAACCCCTGTGTCCCCCGCCCCGTCCGAGAGCTGAAAGGGTTCTGTAAAGTCAGCATTCCGAAAGGACAGGCCCGGACCGTCACGGTCCATCTGCCCCGTGAAGCCTTCGCCTACTACGACAGCGATAGCCATGGCTGGGTCGTCAATCCGGGTGCCTTTACGATCGAGGCCGGCGCCTCCGCTGCGGACATCCGGACAGCCATTCCGGTAGTTTTGGAGTAATTCGATTGCGCAGATACGCTTTTTCTTTCGATCTTTACAAAAGATTTGTTTGGCTGGGAAACTCACCCGCTGTGGCAAAATCCAAAATAATTTTGGTTTTTAAAGAAAAAGCCTTGTATTTGCATCACTAATCGAAAGTTCTAATAACTAGAGATAATAAGCCCTTCTGGCGCGTCGCAAGACAGCATACTTGAGGGGCGTTCTTTATTTTTGGCCCCTCCGACCAGCTTTTCCCTAAGATTTCAATCAATAAGAAACCCTCCGGCATCATCGCGACGACGGAGGGTAACGACTGGATTTGACACCGGTCTTTCAGACCGGGATGGTTCTGCTATTCGCCGGCAGTCCACTTGCACTCGGCCAAAATGGTACCGG
>JAILIM010000075.1 GCA_024695285.1 Bacteroidales bacterium | reverse complement strand
TAACTTTTTCATATGCATATAAAGTTTTTTTTCATTGAGTACTGACTACGGAGATTAACCACCATAGGTGTAGGAAGGCTCATCTGACTCAGGAACCCAGGTCTCGACGGCAGGATCGAAGAGGATGGTTCCGTTGGGCTTGATGATGATGTGATAGGTGTAGATGGTGTTCATAGCCCATGCAGCGACAGAAGGTGTGAAGACAGTGAGCTTGGTAGCGTCAATGACGACATCCTCGCTGATGGCGGTGCCTCCATTGTAGGAATATGAAAGGGTGTAGGACATGTTGAACACAACGTTGTCAGTAAGGGTGTGGGGAATGACAGCGCTTTCGGCGATAAGCTCGACAGCAGTGCCGGCGGCGGTGCCGTCAGTGGTTGAGCCGTCAGACTTGTTGCCGCCCTTTGCGGTCAGCACAATGTTTCCGGAAACCTTGTCGACTGCGTTATAGCTGCCAAGGGATGACCATGCTCCGGTACCGGCAACGGTTGCAGCAGAAGTTCCGGCAGGCTCTGCGAAGGAAACGGTGAGGGAACCCTGCTGAGGCACGGTCACGGAAGCGGCAGTGATGGTAGCGGTCCATGCATACTTGTCATCGTTGGCTTCGGATGCGTCAAAAATCACATCGAACTTGACCTTTGCAAGTTTGTGGCGGAAGAGAGTGGGAACACCTTTCTCCACAGAATTCTGCTGATAGATGCTGGCGTCGTTGGTGGTGTTCTGGTTGTAGTGGTAGGCAGCGTCGGCAACAAGGATGTTGGAGTTGGTGTTGACGGTAACTGCGTTGTAGGTGATGGAACCCTCAGCCTTTGCAGTGGGAACGGGGCTTCCTGCATAGGAGAAGAAGTTGATATAGCCGGTCTTGGGCCAGAAGTAGAGACGTCCGCTTGCAGCCCACTTGGTAGGATCTGTTGTGTTATCGGGAACAATCGCCTGATCGTTCATGAACTGCTGGGTGCCGTAGGTACCACTGCCGTGGAACCAGGCGTTCGTTGTAAAGGACTGGATGGCGGAGCCGGCAGCATACTCGTCGAGGAGGCTGTTGTAGGCTTTGGTTTGAGGGGTGTACTTGACGACCTCGAAAGAGATTGCGCTTTCGGGAGTCTCAGTGATGTTCTTGGTGCAGGCGGCGCTGGCTACCAGAGCTGCAACTGCGATGATGAAATACTTTTTCATAATGCTTTGATTTTTACTTGTTTGTGTTTGTTGTTAATTGTTAAATTGTTTTCGCGACCCGGGGCAGGGTCAGCCGCCCCAGGCCAAAAGTCTTTTAGATAGTCTTCTCAGGAACGGTAACAACCTGCCAGTTTTCCTCAACAGCAGGATCGAAGAGCACCCTGTTCTCGGAAGGCTCGACCACGAGAGTGTAGACATACTTCGTGTTCTGGGCCCAGGCGTTGATGGTGCTGCTGAAAGCATCGCCGGTAGTTGCATAGAACGGGATGGACTTGCTGATGATCTCCTTGTTGGAAACACTGTTGGCGTAGGTAGTCACGATCTCAAGGTTAAAGCTGAGGACGGCAGTTGCGCCAAGGCTCTGGGGAATGACGCTCTGTACATTAAGCACATTCTGGTTGCTGGTCGACAGGGCCAGGTCGGTGGAGACAGGGCTCAGGGTGCCGGTGGAGCCGGTGGTAGCCCAGGAGCCCGACCAAGCCTTCGTCTTCTTGGCTTCGTTGGGATCGCTGTTGGAAAGAGAAAGGGTAGCGGTGTTGTAGACTCCGCTGATAGCCAGGTCCTTCAGAGTGATAGTCCAAGTTGCGGTGCCGTTGGTAACCTTAGTCGCACGGGCCTGGATCTGAAGCTGGGCAAGAGCGTGGTGGAAGAGGGTGGGGACACCTTGTGAGACATCGTCGAGACCATAGGTTGCGGGGTTGTTGTTCGCCTTGAAGCGCCAGGCCTCGTCGGCATACATGATGTTGTCGTCGGCGGCGAGGGTGCGGGTTGAACCGTCGATTGTCCAGACAAGGGAAGTCTCGTTTGCAGTCGTGGGAGCGCCGTTCTTATCGTACCAGGACACGAAGTTGATGTAGCTGCTTGCGCCCTTCGGCCAGTAGTAGTCGTGGGTAGGAGCCCACTCTTTTGCAGTAGAGTTCCAGCTGATGGTTTCACCATCGGTGCCGAAGAAATTCTGAGCGTCAGAGACGCCCTCAGCGTGCAGGAAGCCCTTTGACTTGAAGCTGGTGGTTTCGGATGTCAGGGAAACAGGTCCGGCCTTGGTCTGGGGCACGTAGTTGGCGGCCGCGAAGGTCACCTTCTGGGCGGGAGTCTCATTGGTCTCCACCTTTGTGCAAGCGGCGCTGGCTGCCAGAGCCACTGTTGCGATGATAATGAAATACTTGTTCATAATTTTTTGATATTTAAAATTTGTTTGTTGTTTCTACTCTACCGTAGCGCTGACTCCTATCACGCTCCAGTCGGATTCAAGGACAGGGGCAAGACGGATTTCATTTCCGCGCGGATCAATAATTATATTATAAGTATATATTCTGTTCGGAAGCCATTGTGTGATGGCGAGGTCCGATGAGTTCTTGATGGTGTTGAGCTTGATGCTGGCAGGGATGTCGTGCTCCCGGATGATTTCGATGCCGTTGGAGTAAGTGACCACCGTATAAACGAAGTCGAGGCTGGTCTCATTGAGCGGCTGGGGAAGCATACTGCGCTGGGCGAGAGCCGGTGCGGGCGTCTCGGTGAGCGTGGAAGCAGTCATGCCTATGGAGCCTGCGGTTCCCTGACGGTCCCAGAAATAAGTGGCGTTGGCAGGAGTCCAGGCACGGGTGGTCGCCTCAGTCCCGGGGTCGCTGTTTGTGAGCGACATGGTACCCTGGCTGTACACTGAATTCAGCGATATGGACTGAATCTGGACAGAATAGGTGGTGGAAGAATTGGCCGGATCCGTAAGAGGTGCGGCGGCAACATTGATTCCGACCCTGGAAAGCATATGATGGAACAACACGGGTACGCCTGTGAGGATTGCGTCTCCAGTGTATTGTGCCGCGTTGATCGTATTATCTTTGTAACGCCATGCAACGTCTGCCACCAGAATGTTGTCGTCGGCCCCGATAGTCCTGTTCGACCACACGAGAGATGTTTCGGTTGCTGTGGTGGGGCCGGCGCCGGCATCATGCCAAGACACGAAGTTGACGTAGCTGCTGGCAGCCTTAGGCCAGTAGTAGTCGTGGCTGGGAGCCCATTCCGGAGTGGTGGAATCGTAGGCAATGGTCTCTCCGGCAGCGCCGAAGAAGTCCTGCACACTGCTCGCGCCCTCTGCATAGAGGAAGCCCTTGGAGCTGAAGGAGGTGATGCCTTCGGAATCGAGGGAGACGGCACGGGTCTGCGGTACATAGCTGCCCACCGAGAAGGTGACTTTCTTCCCGGGCACGAGATCCATCTCCACCCTGGTGCAACCCCAGAGGGCCACCAGAACGCTAAGGATCACTATGTGCAGCCTGTTCTTCATTACAGCACTATATCAGCTTGTTCTTCTTCCCAATCGTCGACGACGGGCTTGAAGCCGCCGCCGCTGTTCTGCTGGGTATCGTCCGGCTTCTGAATAACCCAGGTCTCATCTATAATCAGCCAGTGGTGCTCGATGGCGTCCTGGCTCTTGAATACGGTATCGAGGTTGATATCCCTCTGCTGGAGGTTGCCGGCAACGTCGATCACGTTAAAAGTCACGTGGAGGTTGGAGGTCGCTTCAGGAATCTTGCCGAAGGTGTTGAACACGGCGCAAAGGACGTCCTTGTTCTGTCCGGGGAGCCTGAAGTCGGTGCTCTTGACCATATCGAAGCACACAGCTGCGGTCGGGTCTTCGGTGCGCTCGTTGAGACCGAAGTGGTTCGACGGGCTGAGGCCGTTGATGATTGCGGTCGCGCTGGAGGCGTATTGCATGCCTTCGACGTGGATCTGGATGTAGTATGTGTCGATGATGGTCTGTGCGGTGGTCTTGATCACGATGAGGGTGTCGCGGGGCGAAACGCGGAGATTGTGCTCGCGGGCAACCAGGAGGTGGTCAGGCTCGTAGTTGATATGGACATCATCCATGGTGTCCGCCTTGGTGCCGAGGATGCGGGTGCGCATTGCCGGGGAGATTTCGCTGGTGTAGCCAAGGATGCTTTCCTCGCTGTTCTCTCCGGTCACCTGGGTATTGGGCGTATCGAAGTTGTAGATGAGGAAGTCGTAGTTGCCGTAGCTGATGTTGAGCATGCCGCTGAGCACCTGGTCGCCATTCTCAATGGTCTTGCTGGAGATGAAGGACTGGGTCAGCAGGTTCTTGGTGCCCGGGTCGTAGACCATCACGCGCATCATGTCGGTGTTGACGCTCGGCACGGGGATGTTTTCGTTGTAGACGTCGCAGGTGACGTTGGCAACGGTCTTGACGTTGACATCAACGCGGATTGCCACCTGCTCGATCATATCCTCGAGAGGGCGGCGGATGCAGGAGAAGGCGGAGGCCAGGATGAGAGCGGCCAGGGCCATGCGGATGACTTGCTTACTCATGGCTGACCCTCCTTTTCTTGATGTTGATGGGCACCACGAGGCTGACGTTCAGCTTGGTCGGTCCGAGCCAGGAAAGGGTGCCGGTCACGTAGGGGTTACGGATAAGCTTGTCGTAGGAGTCGGTCGGCAGGTAGTTCCGATAGTCGGCGTGGAGGAAGCCGAGCCCGAGGCTAAGCTCGAGGTTGGCCCACTTCTCACGGCCGAGCGGAGTGCACCAGCCACCGGTCACGCCGGCGGACCAGTACTCACCCTGGTAGTCGACGGAGCTGCGCCACTGGAAGTCGTACTTGGAAGACATTCCGTAGACGCCGGCGAAGAATCCGCGAAGTTTCTCAGCTCCCTCGGAATCCCAGGACTTGAACCAGTAGCGGGCCTCGACGCCGATCTCCCACATCTGCAGGCAGTACATGTTGCTGGTCTCCCACCAGGGGAAGATATCCTCGACCACGAACGACAGACGGTCCCAAACGGGGATTTCAACTTCCACGTTGTAGGCGGTCAGAAGATCGTAGAGGAGGTTAGTCTTCACTGCTGCGATGGTGACAGGGAATTTTTCAATGTTGATTATGGGAGCCGCTGACTGCACCTCGGGAATGGTGATGGCGGGAAGCGGCTCGAAAGGAATCACGAAGTTGTCTTCAGGAAGGTCGATGGCGTAGAGGGACTCATCGATGAGCTCTTCGCCAAGGACGGGAACGGGAATCAGGATGTCGAACGGGAAGGTCAGGCGGAACGCTGCGTAGCGGAGACGCACGAGCTCGCTGTTGTCTTCGGGCCACTCCTCAATGCCGGATTCTACGGTGACTCTGCTTGCCAGACCAGGATAGGCTTCCTCGAGGTAGGAGCGCATGGATTCTGCGCGCTTTGCAGCAAGCACGAGGTTCTTGCGGCGGGAACCATCAGGAGAGGCATAGGCCACCACCTTGACCTGGTCTATAAGACCAAGACCGTGGGCCTTGACGGTGCTGTCGAGGCGGGCGAGGGTGGCAGGGTTCTCCAGGTAGTCGGGGCTGAAGGTAAAGACATCGACCGGGAAGTAAATGCGGAAATCGAAATCGAACTCACCGGTGGTCGCCCTGGTCTGGGCGTGGGCCACGACACAGAGCAAAAGCGCTGCCAGCAGGGCGAGAATCGGCCTGATGGCGAGTGCTAAGTGATAAAAACTGGTGGTTCTAACCAACATTTACTTCGTAAACTTTTTTCTTGCGCGCAAAAAACGCACAAAGATAAATAAAAATTATTTATGATTCAAAAATTATTTGAATTTTTTTCAAATTTTTTTTCAAAATAATTTGTGATTTATAAATTATTGTCTTATATTTGCAAAGAAATCAAAATTTTAGCGGCTGCTTTATTAACAGGTTTTGAACAACAAGTCCTTATTATTAATAATGGTATATGCGCTGGCCTTTTTCTCCTGCACGAAACTGGCCGACGACATGGATATCGAGCCCGCTACCAAGAAGCAACCGATGAAGTTTGACATCCTGGAGACCCGGGACGGCGAAGTGATCGAGAAAGGAAGGATAGGGGTAATGACCCGCGCCGCCGTCGATTCCGACGACAAGCTGGCAACCATGGACAGCGACATTCCCTTTGGATTAATAGGTATAGATTTCGAAAAAGGCCAGCTGGTTCTCGACAATGCGAGAATCGCAGGGGACGGAACCGGATACAGTACCGTCTTCGACGGCTTTATGTGGAACGGAATCAACAAACTATCTCTAAGCGCCTACTATCCTTATGTTAATGAAGTAGACTACGGCTCTGGTTTCGAAAACTATGCCATTCCGTATTCCGTCCAGGAAACCGAGGCCGGCCCGCTGGTCTCAAAGACCGTGGAAAGGGCTATAAATCAGCTGAATATGGTACCGCTGGTATTCCAGCATATTACCAATGATATAGGATATAAGATCTGTGACATAACGCCGGACAAGAACCTCCAGGGACTTATCCACCTCCGCAAGCTTACCGCCACCAACGTGGCTTCAGCCGGCGTGTTCGTCAATGACATTATCTCCGGAGCCGGCAACTGGCACAAACAGGGCTACTACCGCAAGGTAGTAGTATTCGAAGGCGACGCTCCGGTCGGTGTGGGTTCCGAAAACGAGAAGTTCGTCGGCTACGACAGCCTTGTGGACCGCCTCTCCCAGAGCCACAGGTACTATTCCATCCCGGACGACATAGAGATGGGCAAGCAGTGCGTGGAGGTGATTTTCGACGTGGACGGTTTCCACCTTAACAATTTCTATTATAAGCCGCTGAAGGACCAGGTGCGCAAATTCATGCTCTACGGCCTTCTGCCCGACAATGTGTTCGTCTACGGCAAGCAATACACGTTCCACATCGGTCTGGACTTGAGTTCCATCTATCGTGAGATCACCTTCGCCCCTGCAGTGGCCGACTGGGAGACGACGATCTACGAAAACAACGACGACTTTTGATACGCACCCTGATCATATTCGCACCGTTGTTCGTGTGTGTGTTCTGGATGATCGTCCACAGGATGATCGCTCCCAGGACCGAATCGCATACACCCTTTATGATACTGCTGCTGGTCACGTCCATAGCAGTGTTTGCCAACAGCATTTTGAGCGACTATTCCACATCGGCGGAATTGAAAAACTACGCCATCCTGATGAAGCAGGTCACGACCACGAGCATAGTGCCGCTGGCTATCATGTTCATACGCCGAATCAGGAAAATTAACCGGCGCCAGCACCCTATGGAGCTGTTGTGGATCATAGCTCCGGTGATTCTGGGCACGGCTTCCATGATGCTGTATATGCTGAGCGGAGAGGAAAGCATAAGCGAACTGATGAGGGAGGTGCACAACAGCGGCTACGCGGGAGCCCAAAAGTTTGAGCACACTCTTCCATTTGTGTTTTACGTCTTTACCCATATTATCTTCAGCATAGTTATATTTGTGGAGATCCTGTGGTTTGTCGTTTATTCCGTCATCCTCTTCCACAAGGAACATTTTGCAATCGGCAACTTCTTTAGATTTTATATAAAAAGAGAAAGAATAAAGACGGTCGAGCTGCAGTATTTCTACATACTGACGCTCGCCATCATTTTCAGTATGCACTTCTTCAGCGCCCTGGACATCACTGCGGATTTCCTGGTGTGGAATATCGTTGTCTCGTTCCTTATCTGCTTCAGCATGTTCGCCGTGGCCTACATTGCCCTTTTCGGCTCGAAAAAGACCCTCACAAGGAAGGAGATGAGGAATGGCTGGCGCTACAACTTCAATATCCACAACAAGCAGGAAATCGTGGAAGAAATGATGGCCGACCTGCTCGAAGACGCAGAAGAGGAGGCACTGCTCCACATCCAGGCCCGGATAGGCGAGAATCTCCACGTCGAAGAGATCAAGGGAGAAGACGTGATCACGGAGCCGGCGCGCGCAGAGCACCTGTTCTCCACGGTGGCCAAAACGTGGGAGGAAGACGAACTGTTCAAGCGCTTCCAGCACCTCATGGTCAAAGAAAAGATATTCCTCCAGCCCAAGCTCACGCTCAACGACGTGGCCAACATGCTGGAGACCAACACAACCTATGTCTCCAAGATGGTCAACAACGCCTACAACCTGGGCTTCCACGAACTGGTCAACACCCTGCGCATCGACTATGCCGAGCAATATATCCTCAACCACAGAGGAGCCAAACAGGACGAAATCGCGACCCGCTGCGGATTCCTCAGCGCTTCGTCGTTCAACACCATTTTCAAGCGCATCACGGGCGTGACGCCCAAGATCTGGATTGCTTCGGCAGACCTCCAGCAGAAGACCAGGAGATGACAGATTATTCCAGCTACAATATCCTCATAGTGGATGACGTTCCGCTTAACCTGATGATTGTCAGCAGGATGCTCGGTAAGTACAATTTCAGGATGCGGACGGCGAACGGCGGAAAGAAGGCGCTCGAAGAAGTGGCTGCGGAGCGGCCGGACCTCATACTCCTCGACATCATGATGCCGGATGTCGACGGCTTCGAGGTGTTGCGGCGCCTCCATACCAACCCGAAGAACAGGATGATCCCGGTCATCGTGCTTTCAGCACTGAACACAAACGACGACATCGTCCGCGCATACTCCCTTGGCGCCAAGGATTTCATCACCAAACCCATACTGATGGAGAAGCTCATCAACAGCGTCTCCGTCAATCTCAAACTTTAGGGTTTTTCCACCACCATTTCGCAACTGCTGCAATCGAAGTGCAGCGGGAGGCGGCGGCCGTTGTTGACAAGGAACAACGAGGCTGTCGGGGCGGCGCCTTGCCAGCGGGGGCAGAGACCGAGCTCGTACTTAATGCAGTAACGCGTGCGCATGAGCTCGGAGTTGCGCACAGGCTGCGGCCGGAGCAACGAGGCATCCGGGACGGCGCGCAGGGGCCTGTCAAGGGCCACCGGCATGGCGTCCAGGCGCTCCGCGATCTCGCGGCGCATGGCGTTGATGGCTCCGGCGGGCAGGTGCGGCAGGGCGCCCGCCGCGGCGAGCGAGCGAAGCGAGAAGCAGTAGATGCCGCTGCGCTTGGAGAGCTGGCCGCGTAGCAGGGCCTCGGCGCGATCTCGGTTCTCCGCCGGCTCCGCGCCCGCCGCGAAGCTTGCACTCAGCATGCGGCCGTCTTCGGACACAGCGCTGATTTCAACGCTGTCCCCTATCCTGACGTCCAGAAGCACCTCTATTTCACGCCTGGGGCTGTTCGCCTCAAGCTCCCGCTCGAAGGCCGCGTTGATGTTGCGGAAGAGGCGCGTGCCGGGCTTCAGGCCGTCCACTTTCTTGCAGAAGATGTCCAGGCCTTCGCAGCGGTCAGCGCGGAAGCCGCGGATCGCGCTGCCGGACGTGAAGGCGAAGCCGTCGCCGTTGGCGAGCTTTAAGCCCGCCGACGCCGGCCTGAGCGCCACCCGCAGCGCTCCATCGCCCGCAGGCCGCACCGCTGCGACCACCCCGACATACTCCCCCATTGCCTTAGGGGCGTCCATGGATGACCATTTTCCCTTTTCGGCGTCCAGCCACCACTGCGTGTAGCCGCGGTTGAAAGTCTTGTCGGAGTCCGGAGTGAAGCCGCCCGTGACCTTCCCGAAGGAAGCCCGGCGGTAACTCTCAGGATACCGCCGTACGAGCTCGTCCAGCGCCAGGCTGTACTCCCGCACCACATTCTTCACGTAAGAGGCGTTCTTCAGGCGCCCTTCTATTTTAAATGAACACACGCCCGCGCGCGCGAGGTCGCCGAGCCTGTCGAGCAGCTTGAAATCGCGCAGCGACAGCAGCGCCTTGTCTTTCGCGAGCACCTTCCCGTCCGCATCCACGAGGTCATAGAGCGAACGGCAGGCCTGTATGCAGTCGCCGCGGTCGGCGCTGCGGCCGTCCAGGTACTCCGAGAGCCGGCAGTCGCCGCTGTAGCACACGCATAGCGCTCCGTGGACGAAGAATTCCACCTCGCAGCTGACGGCAGCGCAGATTTCGCGCACCTGTTGCAGGCTAAGCCCGCGCTCCAGGATGATGCGCGAGCAGCCCAGGGCCTCGAAATGCCGCGCCCTCTCCGCGTCGCGTATGGCGCACTGCGTCGAGGCATGCATAGGCCGCACTATGTCGGCAAAGGTCAGCAGCCGCTCCTCGCGGATGATGAAAGCATCCACACCCGCCTCCTGCGCCGCAAGCATCAGCGCATGCACCTCATCCCACTCGTCGTCATAGACAACGGTGTTGACAGTCAAAAAAATACGCGCACCGAATCGGTGGGCGTACGCACAAAGTTCACGAATATCCTCCAGGCTGTTGCCTGCGGCCTTGCGGTTGCCGAATGAAGGCCCCGCAATGTAAACAGCGTCGGCACCGCAGTCTATTGCCGCGATGCCGACAGCCTTATCTTTGGCCGGAGCCAGAAGCTCGAGGGCCAGCATTTCTACAAGCTCTTCAGGGCCTTCTTGGCGTCTTCTCCCACCTTGGGATCATTGACAGCCTTGGAGAAGAATTCCTTGGCCTTGGCGTTGTTCTTTGCCTGCTGGTAGAGAGCGCCCACGGTGTAGGCCACCGTGCCGGCGTTCTTGGCGTTGGGCTCAGCCTCGAGATACTGCTCGAAGTACTTGATGGCGTCGGCGTTCTTGCCTGCACGCTGGGAAGCCTGGCCGGCCACGAAGATGGCCTTGGGATTCGCCACGTACCCATTGCTGGTCAGTGCGTCCTTGACGGCGTCAGCGTACTTTTTGGCTTCGAGGGAAGCAGCGGCACGCTTCAGGTAGAGCTTACCAAGCTGGGCGTTGGCATTCTTCTCCTGACCGTTGGCGGCAGCGGTCGTGTAGGCCTCGACAGCCTCATCGCCCTTGCCGCAAGCCTCGAGGCACTGGCCCAGACGCAAAGCGGCAACGCCGTTGGCGGGATTGCCTTCCAGGACCTTGGCGTAGACATCAGCAGCTCCGGCAAAATCCTTTGCGTTGATGAGGGCGCCGCCCTTCTGCATATATATCTGAGGGATAAGGTCCGCAGCCTTACGGGCCGTCTCTTCATCGCCATAGTCGTTGGCGACTGCGATGGTCTCCTGGAACTTCGCGATAGCCTCGTCGTAGCGTTTTTCCTTCAGCTCTTCCTTGGCGATTGCGTTCATGGTCTTGGGAATGATATCCTTGCATGTAGCGACGAGTTCAAGTCCTTCGTCTCCGCAAGCCTCGGCCATCTTGAGGGCTTCCTTGAAGCCTGCAAGGGCCGTGGTGTACTCACCGGCCGAAAGGGATTCGTTGGCCAGCTTTGCGGTCTCGGTGGCTTCAGCCATACTCTGTGCCGACATCACGGCGGCGGCAGCAAACAGCGCTGCGAGGGAAACAATAATCTTTTTCATGTTATCCTATTTTTGGTTTGTTCTAACTAACGGAATGCAAAGTTAACATTTTTTATTACATTTTGCGTGCCAAAATTACTATCTTTGCGCCACAACACTAAACACAAGCAATGTCTGAATTGAAATACAGGGTCGAAAGCGACCTGCTCGGCGAGCTCAAAGTCCCCGCCGACGCCTACTACGGAGTCCAGACCCAGAGGGCTCTCGAGAACTACAGGATTTCCACTACCAGGATGTGCCACTACCCCGAGTACATCATAGCAATCGCCTACGTGAAGATGGCCGCCGCGAGCGCCAACGCAGAGCTCGGTGTGCTCGACAAAGGCATAGCGGACGCCATCGTGGCCGCCTGCAAGGAGATAGTCGACGGCAAGTTCCACGACCAGTTCCCCGTGGACATGATGCAGGGCGGCGCCGGCACCTCCGTGAACATGAACGCCAACGAGGTGATTGCCAACCGCGCCCTCGAGCTGATGGGCCACAAGAAGGGCGAGTACCAGTTCTGCTCCCCCAACGACCATGTCAACTGCGCCCAGTCCACCAACGACGCCTACCCGACTGCATTCCGCTACACCTTCGTGCGCATGAACCGCCACCTTGTGGCCAGCCTGAAGGCCCTGATTGCCAGCCTGCGCGCCAAGGGCGAGGAATTCAAGGATATCATCAAGATGGGACGCACCCAGCTCCAGGACGCCGTGCCCATGACCTCCGGCCAGGAATTCAATGCCTTCGCCAACAACCTGGAGGAAGAAATCGCCAACCTTGAGCGCAACGTGGTGCTGCTCAAGGAGATAAACATGGGCGGCACAGCCATCGGCACCGGCCTCAATGCCGTACCCGGCTTCGCCGAGCTCTGCACGAAGCGCCTCTCCGAGTTCAGCGGCGACGAGTTCATCAAAGCTCCCGACCTCGTCGAGGCGACCCCAGACACCGGCGCCTACGTGTCCTACTCCGCAGCCCTCAAGCGCCTCGCCATCAAGCTTTCCAAGATCTGCAACGACCTCCGCCTGATGGCTTCCGGCCCCCGTTGCGGCCTCCACGAAATCAACCTGCCCCCCATGGCTCCCGGTTCTTCCATCATGCCCGGCAAGGTCAATCCCGTGATTCCGGAAGTGACCAACCAGGTCTGTTTCAAGGTGATAGGCAACGACACGACCGTCGCCTTCGCCGCCGAGGCCGGCCAGCTGCAGCTAAACGTCATGGAGCCCGTGATCGCCCAGTCGATACTTGAGAGCGTGACCTGGCTTCGCAACGCCATCGACACCCTCCGCACACGCTGCATCGAGGGCATCACGGTCAACGCCGACCATTGCTACGAGATGGTCAAGAACTCCATCGGCATCGTGACCGCCCTTAATCCTTATATCGGATACAAGACTTCCACCAAGGTCGCCAAGGAGGCGCTCGCCACCGGCCGCAGCGTCTACGACCTCGTGCTTGAGCATGGCTACATGACCAGGGAGAAGCTCGACGAAGCCCTCGACCCCAAGGCTATGACAGCATCCCACGAGCTGCTGAAATAATTTCTTATATTTGCAATGTGAAAGCATTGCGGTTCATACTGATGGCTCTGTCCGTACTGCTGCTCGGCAGCGAGGTGCGCGGGCAGGGTCTTCCGTCTCTGGCAAAGGCTTCGGAAATCACCGTCGGACGCCTTCCGGACGGCGTTTCCTACTACCTGGTCAAGAACGACGACGCCCCCGGGCTCGCCGACTTCGCCCTCGTGCAGGGAAAGCGGCCGGACCGCAGCGGGCCGCGGCGCGACCTCGTGAACCTGCCCCATTTCCATGGCCGCAAGCCCTATGAATTCCTGGCCGGCAGCGGCGTGCGCTACGGGGAACGCGGTTTCATACAGCACCTGCGCGACGCGACGGTATTCCGTTTTGCGGACGTGCCCGTATTCAATTCCGACGTTTCGGATTCGACGCTGCTGATGCTGTTCGACATAGTGCGCTCGTCGCCCTACGGACAGGCGCTCATTATCAGCGGGAATATCGACGTGGCCGCTATCAGTGAGCGTATCCGTATCCTTTCGATGACGGTCTCGCAGCGGCTGGAGGCAGGGACGACGGACGACTACAGCTGGCGGCCCCAGGCGGACGCGTCCGTGACCACAGGCACGGCCCCCGTGGGCACCATCATCATCCACTACCGCTCGCCGCGCACCGACCGTGAGCTTATGAACACCATCCAGCCGGTGATGAGCAAGCTGCTCGCCACCGAACTGGGCGTGATCCTGGAGCACAGGCTGCGGGCGGCGTTCGCAGGCGCTTCCGTGCCCCTTGCGGACTACCGGTACCGCTACATCGGCAGCGACGAGACGGCCGGTGATGAAATGTTCACCATTTCGATCCACACGGCCCCGGAGCATCTGGAGACCGCCCTGAGCACAGCAGGCGGCGTGCTGGCTACGCTCGACAACGAGGGGCCGACGACCTCCGAGGTGTCGTTCGCGCGCGCCGTGATTGCGGAAGGGGTGGCCAGGGACGTGGCCGGCAGCAGGCTGACCAACAGCCAGTACGTGGACAAGTGCGTGGCGGCCTACCTCTACGGCGCCAACCTTGCTTCGACGGCGGCGATCAGCGCGGTCTATACCGGCCGGAAACTGGACCTGGAGCGCGAGCGGGAGCTGCTGAGCCGCTATGTATCAGCCACTTTATCGCCACAGCGCAACCTCCACCTCCACGTCCGCAGCACCGTCAAACTGGACGAAAAACAGGCGCTGGACATATTCACGAAGGGCTGGGAGTGCGGCGGCGCGGCGCCCGGGGTGACTCCGCTCCCGGAGGACACCCTGAAGCTGGCGGCCACGCGCAAGAAGGTGAAAATCAAGACTGAATCTTCCGACCCGTTCAGCGGGGGCAAGATATGGACATTCAACAACGGCGTCAGCGTCGTGTTCAAGAAGGCGGCGACTGGAGGCGTCTTACACTGGGGCCTGCTGATGAAGGGCGGATGGACGGAAATCCCCGGCATCAAGGGCTCCGAGGCTGCTTTCGTCAGCGACGTGGTGGACCTGCAGCGTACCGCCGGAATGAGCGGCGAGCACTTCAGGGACCTGCTGGCAATGTACGGAGTGTCAATGAGTTCCGAAGCCACGCTTTCAGATGTGCGCTTCTACGGGAGCGCTCCGCGGAAGTCCCTGACGCTGCTGATGAAGGCGATGCTTTCGCTCACGGGAGCGTCTGAGCCGGATCCGGAGGCCTACAGGCGCTACTGCAGCGAGAAGGCGGTGCGTCTGCAGAGGGACAAGTTCTCCGCAGAAGGCACGCGCGCGGTGCTGGACAGCATAATGTGCCCCGGATACGCCTACGCGTCAGGCAGCCTGCCGGAGCTCCCGGGAAGCGACTTCCCTGAGCGGGTGGGCTCGTACCTGAAGCGGAAGGGCGAGACTATGCGCAACGCCACTATAGTGCTGGTCGGCGACCTCGACGAGGAGGCCACGAAAAAAATTCTGTGCCAGCACCTTGGCGGCTTCACGACACAGCAGCAGAGGGTGGTGCGGCCGCGGCTGGCGTTCCCGCTGCGCGACTGCTGGTCGACCGGCTACACTATGGGCGGCTGGCGCGACAAGGGGGTCACGGTTTCGCTGAGCGCGCTGTGGCCGTTCTCCGCAGAGGGGAACATGTGCCTGAACCTCGGCTGCACGGTGCTGGAGGCGGAGCTGTCGCGGGCGCTCGCTTCCAAGGGGTACCGCTTCACGGTGACCCGGAGCGCCGAACTGTTGCCGGCCGAGAGGCTGACGGTCTACGTGAACTGCAACCCGTGCATTTCGTCCGGGCTGCCTGCCGACGTGGCTCCGGCCTGGCCGGCGGAGGTGCTGAACGCCGTGCGCGAAGTGCTGCACAGGCTGGCGGTCAGGGAGGTCGATCCGGCGCTGCTGTCCTCGTGCAAGACGCTGCTGACGGGGAGGATGGAGGCACAGGCCGCCGACCCGCAGCGCCTTCGCGACCAGATTCTCTACCGAAGCGCCCTGGGGCGGGATCTGACTGGCGGCTACAAAGAACGCATCAAGGCCGTGAGCGCTTCCGACATCAGGGCTATGTTCGAGGCCCTGTCGGAGAGCCAGTGCGAATTCGTGGTGCAATGAGCGGAGCTTTCGGCACCATAATCCAGATAGGCGACATCCTTGTGTCCGAGGACGTGGTGATGGAGTTTTTTTCCTGTGACTACGAGTCCTGCATGGGGATTTGCTGCATCGAGGGCGATGCAGGGGCGCCGCTGCAGGAGCGCGAGCTGCCGGGACTGGAGAGGGATTATCCCCGCTACTGCGGGGAGATGCTCGAGGCCGGGCGGGAGGCGGTGGCGCTAAACGGCTTCTTCGAGATCGACCCGGAGGGGGATCTCGTGACGCCGCTCGTGCCGGGCTCCTCGGCCTGCGCCTTCGCGCACTTCCGCGACGACGGCTCATGTCTCTGCGCCATAGAGAAATGCGGCTGCACCAAGCCCGAGTCCTGCGCTCTGTATCCGGTGCGCGTCACGCGCTTCAAGGGCGGCGGTCTGGCGCTGAACCTCCACAAGTGGTCCATCTGCCGCTGCGCCTTCGAGAAGGGCCGCCGCGAAGGCGTCCGCGCTTACCAGTTCCTCCGGGGCCCCCTCACCGCCGCCTTCGGCTCCGATTTCTACGCCGCCCTCTCCGCCGCCGCCGACCACATCCTGGAGCAATAGCCGCCTCGGCACCTCCTTCCTGTCATTCTGAGCGAAGCGAAGAATCTATTCCCCCCGCCGGACACATTTTATAAAAAAAGTTTTGGCGTTTACAAAAATCATCGTATATTTGCAGTCCCGATTCGCGGAAATAGCTCAGTTGGTAGAGCGCAACCTTGCCAAGGTTGAGGTCGCGGGTCCGAGCCCCGTTTTCCGCTCAAAACAGAATGACCGTCCTTATGGCGGTCATTCTGTTTTGAATGTAGCAGGTATCCCAAAAAGTTCGTATATTGGCGGCATGAAGAAGATAATCGTTTTAGCTATTGCCCTGTGCGCTACCGTGGCGGCGCTGGCGCAGACTCCAGAAGAAATCGTTTCTAGAATGGAAACCGCCATGAACAACCACAAGGACGACGGCATCTCCATGGTCATTGACATAAAAATCCCAATCCTGGGCTCGATGGTTTCAAAATCCTACTCCATCGGCGACAAAACACGTGTCGAAGCTGATATGACGGGCGTTGCAATAATCACATGGGCCGACGGCAAGACCTTGTGGACATATAACGCCAAAGACAACGAGATCGAAATCAAGGACTGGACCCCTTCCGAAAAATCCAACAGTGACGGCGACGTCGCAATGTTTGAAAACATCACAGACGGCTACAAGGTGACCATCCGCGACGAAAAGAACGACGCCTGGTACCTGGTCTGCAGCAAGCTGAAGTCCAACCCCGACAAGGACGCTCCCAAGACTATCGACCTCGTCGTTTCCAAGGACTCCTATTATCCTGTCAGCCTCTCCACTAAGGCGTCCGGCATCACCCTCACGATGCGCGATGTCTCCTTCGGCGTCGATCCCTCCCTCGTGATCTTCAATCAGGCCGATTATCCCACCGCCAAGATTAACGACAAAAGGAAATAATCGACTGGCCGTCCGAGGTGTCCCGTTGAGAGGGGGGACCTCGGTCAAAAAACCCATGTTTTCGCTGGAGGTGTCCTTGATTTAGGGACACCTCGGTCGTTTAGATTCTTCGCTTCGCTCAGAATGACAGGGTGGGATGCTCAGAATGACAGGGTGGGGCGGGCGAAACGGGGCGGGCGGAACGGGGCGGGGCGCGGCGTTAGACCTTTAACCGAACCGTTATACCTTTGACAGGATGTCGCGGCGGTAGGTGACGGTCAGGCAGACGGTTCGGGCCGCTAGGTGGACGAAGTATGCCGCCAGCAGCACGTGGAGGCAGATGTCCGCCGCCGTTCCGGCCGCCACCATTCCAGCCGTCGCCATGCCATCGACCGCCGTTCCAGCTGCCGCAGAGCCAGCCGTCGACATGCCATCGACCACCATTCCAGCCACCGAAGCGCCGTCGGCCCCCGTCAGCGCCGCTCCCCCGAGCCACAGCCAGCCAAACCAGGTGGCGAAGAAGCCCGCCAGGGCTGCGGCCATCGACAGGAAGAGACTCCGGGAGGCGGTGGCGCCCAGGTAGATGCCGTCCCACGTGAAGGCGGCGCAGCCCAGCGGCGGCATCACGAGCAGCCACGGCAGGAAGCGCCGGCAGGCCTCCACGACGGCATCGTCGGATGTGAACAGGCGCACCAGCGGCAGCCCCGTGAGCGCATACATTCCGATGGACAGCACCGCTATGCTCATGCTCCACAGGAACACGTAACGCACTGTCTTTCGTAGCATTACCCTATCCTGCGCCCCGATGAAACGCCCCGACAGCGCTTCGCCGGCATAGGCGAACCCGTCCGTGAAATAGGAGAAAATCATCAGCAGCTGCATCATGATCGAAGAGCACGCCAGCAGCACGTCCCCGAACGCCGACGCTATGATGGTGTACCCCATATAGATGCCCGTGAAGCAAAGCGAGCGCCCCAGCAGGTTCCCGTTCATTTTCAGGAACGGCACCATGTTCCGTGCCCGCAGCAGCTCCGACAGGTCCTCCCGCCGCACGGTGCCCAGCACGTGACGGTACTTCCGCACGCACACCAGCACCGCATACAGCAGGCCGGCGTACTGCGCCACCACCGTCCCCAGTGCGATGCCGTCGAAGCCTATGCCGCCCCACCCGACAATGCCGAAGGTCAGCACGACCGACGCCCAGATGTTGGTGATATTGACCACCAGGTCCGTCCACATCGAGCTCATCGAGTCCTGCATTCCCACGAACCAGCCGCGGAACACCATCAGCCCCAGGGTGGCCGGCACCGCCCAGATGCGCACGCTGAAGTAGCGCAGGGCCAGTTCACACACACGCGGCGTGGCGCTGACGACCAGCAGCCCGAGCCTTGCCAGCGGCCGCTGCAGCACCAGTATCAGCAAAGCCACCGCCGCGGCAAACGCCAGCCCGCGGAAGAAAATGTCGGCACACTCCCTCCGGTTCTCGCGTCCGAAGGCCTGCGCCGTGAGCCCGCCGGTGCCAGTGCGAAGGAAGAAAAAGTTCCAGTAGAGAAGGTTCAGCAGCATGGCGCCCACGCTGATGCCGCCTATGAACACGGCAGAGCCGCCGTTGGCATCAACAAGGTGGCCGGCGAGGGCCGTGTCCACCATCCCCACCAGCGGCACGGTGAGGTTCGCCAGGATGCTGGGCACCGAAAGACGCAGGATCTCCCGGTTGAGTGCGCGGTCTGTCAGAATGTGTTTCACGTTGAACGCAAAATTAAAAAATGTTTCCTAAATTCGCAGGACAATTTCTATCATTTACGATGAAAGCACTTAATCTCCACGCCGTCGGCGACCTGCGCTATGAAGAGGTTCCCGATCCCATCCGCCAGAGCGGTGAAGTCCTGTTGAAAATCAAGGCCTGCGGCATCTGCGGCAGCGATATCCCACGTATATTCAAGAAAGGCACATACCATTTCCCGACCATCCCCGGGCACGAGTTCTCGGGCGAAATCATCGACGCCGACAAGCCTGAGCTCATCGGCAAGAAGGCAGCCGTGTTCCCGCTGCTGCCCTGCCGGAAATGCGCTTCCTGCCAGGTGGGTGAGTATGCCCAGTGCAGCGACTACGACTACTACGGGTCCCGCCGGGACGGCGCCTACGCCGAGTATCTGGCCGTCAAGGAATGGAACCTGGTGCCTTTCGAGGGTATCAGTTATGAGGAAGCGGCTATGTGCGAGCCCGCAGCCGTGGCGCTACACGCCGTCGGCCTTGCCGACATCAAGATCGGCGACACAGTGGCGGTGTTCGGAGCCGGCCCCATCGGTATGATGCTGGCGCTTTGGTGCAAGGCCTCGGGCGCCGCAAAGGTGATTCTCTGCGACATCGACCCGGCGAAGGTGGAATTTGCGGCGAAGATGGGCTTCGACGCCGTGAACAGCGCACAGACCGATGCCGCCGATTATATAAAGGAAGCCACCGGCGGGCGCGGGGCCGATGCCTGCATCGAAGGCGCCGGCGCCACCCAGACCTGGGAAAGCTGCATCAAGGCGGTCAGAAGTTTCGGACACGTGGTCTGCATGGGCAACCCCTTCGGCGACATGACCCTCACCCAGGGCACCTACAGCCAGCTCCTGCGCAAGCAGCTGACCATACGCGGCACCTGGAACAGCTCCTACAACGACGCCCACAACGACTGGCGCACCGCCCTGGACGCCATCACCAAGCACATCGTGGACGTGCGTCCGCTCATCACCCACCGTTTCGCCCTGAAGGACTACAAGCAGGCCTTCGACATGATCCTCGCCCGCAAGGAGTTCTACAGCAAGGTGATGTTCGTGGACTAGCTGAAGATTACTTTTTTGAAACCAAGGCTGAGGAGCAGGGCTTCGATCTTACGCTCCCCGCTTTGGCGTGCCTTGTCGAGTATGCCGTTTTCGATGGCGTCCTCGCGTATGGCTTCCTTGGCCTTTGACTTTATGGCCTTGATCTGGTCGTCATTCCAGGTGCCGTTTTCGACGTAGAAGTCCCAGCCGGAAGGGTTGATAATGACTTCAAGGATAGTCACTTTCGGGAGCCGGAGGGTCACGGTGCCGCTGTCGATTTCGAGGTCGTCGGCGGTCAGTTTCCGAAGGTCGTAGCCGGCGCGGACCAGGCCCTTGGCGATGATGCAGAGCTCGTCTTCGATAAGGGCGTCCTTGTGGGCCATTTTGGCTATCTGGCCGGCCAGCTTGTTGTCCACGATAGGGGCGGCTTTCTTTTCTACGAATATCTTTTCCTCGAAGAAACAGGCCGTGGCGAATTCGGCTATCTTGTTGATAGCCACCACGACGGCGGGGGTGTCGGCGATTCTCAGCTTCTTCTTTTTGGCCTTCTTCCGGAAGAACAGCAGCCAGGCGATGCCGAGGACTATGGCGAGCGAGACGAGCGCCGTCAGGAAATTCAGAAACTCCGTCATAGCTCCTCGAATTTAATGTTGACAGTGCGGTAGCCCAGCTGCAGGAGGGCAGCGGTGAAGATGTCGCGGGTGTTGCGCTCGGCGTCTTCCAGGATGCCCATCTTCTCGATAGCCTGGTTCACGGACTCCTCGCCCTGGATCAGGAGCTCGTTGCGCTCCTTTGCGGTGAAGCGTTTGCGCATCAGGCCCACCTTGGTGTACTCCAGATACTGCTCCTCTGCAGGCATATCAGAGGAAATCAGCCGGGCGTGCGGAAGGGTCATGGTCACCGTCATCGAATTGGTGTCGATGACCGTCTTCGACGGATCATACTTCCCCATATCGATTCCGGCCTTCATATATATCTTGCAGGAATACAAGACCTTACGGTCTCCCCACCGCCCCTTGAAAAACGACGGCGAATCCTCCGCCTTCACGACCTTCTCGACCGTATACTCGGTCGTCGACAAATCGCTGACGGACATCAGCTCCCTGATCCGTTCATTCGTCAGCAACACCTGCCGCAACCTGCTCCTCCTGAAACACATATCTACCTGGAATTCTACACTTAATTAAAGTTAAAGAAAATGTCTTCACTCTGAGCGAGTTCCCCTCCTATTCGAACATCAACATGGAACTTACACTTCGCACTTCCATTTATATGTAGCTCGGTATATGGCATGAACAATACGAAATCATTATAGATTGCACTATCATAACCTGGGATAAATGAACTCCCCACGCTGACTTGCCCATCAATGGATCTATACTGATAATTATAATCCAGTAATTTGGTGCCATCGGAGAAATAAAAATATGCAGCGCATTGTCCGCTTACTCCCCGAACGTTGTATGTTTCAAATTTCACATGAATTCTCATTCCCTTTACCAGCCCTGAGAATTGATTATGATCCACCCATACACTTAAAATCTTCGCAGTAAGTGATGGTTGAGTCACAATCATTTGTGTCTTTTTTCCTCCAACTTCAACTGTAACCGTTGCCGTCCTTGATGAACCCGTTGTGTTAGCATCTGTCCGGATTAAAAAAGCCGCGTCTGTTTTATATTGTATGTCACACCAGTAGGCATCAGCTGTAACTGTATAATCGTGCCACTTGGTGTCACGAATCATCTTATCGGTTTTCGTCCTGACTTTGAAGACCTCATCCCCGCCCCCTGCCGGCAACTTTACTTTTCTGGTTGTGCTATAACCTTCAATTGTTGGCGGCAATTCTATATCCTCTTCCGACTTGAAATTTCGGAAGACGCCAGTGTGATTTTTTAGGGCGGTTACACAGGCTTCCATCATGTTTTCATTCATTTTCGCCCCGTCATACATAGATATTTCCAACCCTGTTGCCGGATCCGAATAGTGAGCGGTCACCCCCTGAAGGCTAATCATGATGTTTGGCGCTTTATCTGTGTCCGTACTTTTGTCAGAATGCACGCGGAACATCGATCCGTCTAACCAGATACTCAAAGAATTAAACGAGAATGAATATTTGAAGCTCTTGCCTGTATTTGACACACCACTGAAAGAAATGGACTGATTGTCATAAATGATGACCTGACCTGAGCCGGATGCGAACTTAGAATTTTCGCCAAACTTAACTTCGTTGAAAATAAAAGAAAATGCCGGGCTCTGAGCATTAATTGGCAATACTTCGAAAAGAAACAGGATTAAAATAAGGATAATTCTTTTCATTGGTAATCGTCTGTTCGTTTTGGAAAACTATCAGTACTGCAAATATATATAATGTTTTTCTTATTTATGCTCCCCACCCAGACTCTCTTTCATCCTTTCCGATTCCCATCACATAAAACCGACACAGAGTATTGGCAACACCACATTCTTTTTGGAAAGGTCTCTCGTCGGCAAGGTGAAGGTTACCTTTCGGCCTGGCGCAGGTCCTCTTGGTTTCTGGTGCAGGTCTCCCCTTTGTTTGGCGCAGGACTGTTTTTATGGTGGGGTCCTGCGCCACTGGAATGCTGTAGAATGCCGTTTTGCGGCGCGAGTCCCCCGGCTTTTTTCGGACCTGCACCGCTTGGCCGGGGGACCTGCGCCAAGCCGCCAGGGGACCCGCTCCGGACGCTGACAGGATTGTGGCGGTGCTGCCAGTCCTGTCGCAGAGGGCAGAGGGGGCACTGCGGCCGTTTCCGTGCGGCGACGGGATTGTGGAGGCGCTGCCAGTCCTGTCGCGGTGGGTGGAGGGGGCCCTGCGGCCGTTTCCGTGCGGCGACAGGATTGTGGAGGGGCGGACAGTCCTGTCGCAGAGGGTGGGAGGAGCTCTGCAGCCGTATCTGTGTGGCGACTGGATTGTCGACACCGTGAAATTTAAATACTTGGCCGTTAGCCACTTATGAAAAACCGATTGCTCCGTGCAGGGCAATCGGATATACAGTTGTTACTGACTATCAGGCCGTTACAGTTCACGGTAATAAGGGGAATCAGGAGAGCCCCAGAAGCAGTGGCTACTGCTTGTGGGTCATGATGTCGAGGACCATTTTGTCGGTCTCACGCATACCGAGGGAGCCGAGGCGCGTGAGGTTGTGGATGCAACGGTCCACGTCGTCCTCTATCAGGCCCTCCACGCAAGAGACGGAGTGGTTCTGGACGGCCAGCATGGCGCTGAGCACCGCCGTGGACACTCCGCTGCTCACCTTCAGGGCGCAACTTGGCTTGGCGCCGTCACAGACCATGCCGGCAAGGTTGGCAATCATGTTCTTCACGCTCGCGGCCACCTGCTCGTAGCCGCCGCCCATCAAGTAGGTGAGGCCGCAGCTGCTGCCGGTCGACGCCACCACGCAGCCGCACAGGGCGCTCAGGCGTCCGAGGCTCTGCTTGATGTAGATGGCGGTCAGGTGGCTAAGCACCAGGGCGCGCGTCAGTTCCTCCTCCGTGTTGTGGTTCTCGCGCGCGAAGACCACCACCGGGAGCGTGGCCGCTATGCCCTGGTTGCCGCTTCCGGAATTGCTCATCACCGGGATCATCGCCCCGGCCATACGGGCGTCGCAAGCGCTTGACGTCGCGCTGATTATGTGGCTGAAAATAGTGTCTCCGAAAATGCCCTTCCCGAGCGGGCGGGAAAGCGTTTTGCCGAGTTCGTGGCCGTAGTTGCCCTTCAGCGCCTCCTCGGCGGCCGCTTCGTTGAGGCGGCGGGACTCGTCGATGAATTCTATGTCCTCGAGCGGGGCCGTGGTCGCGAACTCCCAGACTCTGCGCAGCGTCAGCTCCTCCTCGCCGCCGTCCATGGCCTCCGGGGCCCCCAGGGCGTCGCGCGCGTCAACGCCCTTGCAGGCAGGCCCGTCCTGGTAGACCAGCCTGGTGTGCTCGCGGGCGATAATCGCGCGGGACTCACACCCTTCTGCAGAGCAGCGCACGTCGATGTAAAGCATCTCCGCGCTCTCCGTGGTCAGGCCTATCGACAGCCCTCCGGCCGCCAGCCAGGCCTTCGCGCGCGTTACCGCTGCCGGCGTGCAGTCCTTCAGCACCTCCAGCCGGTACGCACTCTTCCCCACCAGCGCCCCGAGCGCTACGGCTATGGGCAGGCCGGTCATACCTGTGCCCGGAATTCCCACTCCCATAGCGTTTTTCAGGATGTTGGCGCTGAGTTTCACGTCGATTTTCGAGGGCACGGCACCGAGCGCCTCGGTGGCATAAGCGGTGCAGAGAGCGACTGCCGCCGGCTCCGTGCAACCCATAGCGGGCACGACCTCCCGCTTGATCAGTTCTACAATCTGGGCGTTATTCATCACATGCAAAATTAGGAAACAGTTTTCACATTGCCAACGGAAGCCGGGAGAACAAATTCACGGAAAATACCTATATTTGCAAGTTAAAGTACTGATACCTGAAATGGAAAGATTATTAAACAAGACCTGCGAGAAATATACTTTGGCCGAAGAGGTCAAAGCCAAGGGCATCTATCCCTACTACCGCCCCATTTCTTCCGGTCAGGACCCGCTGGTCACAATGGCCGACGGCTCCAAAGTGCTGATGTTCGGCTCCAATTCCTACCTCGGACTCTCTGACGACCCGCGCCTCAAGGAAGCCGCAGCTGCCGCCATCAAAAAATATGGCACCAGCTGCTCCGGCAGCCGTTTCCTCAACGGAACTCTCGACATCCACGAAGAGCTCGAAGAGAAGCTAGCCCGCTTCGTGGGCAAGGATGAAGCCGTCACCTACAGCACCGGCTTCCAGGTCAACCTCGGAGTCGTTGGCTGCCTCGGATTCAGGGGCGGATTCATATTCCTCGACGCCCTCGACCACGCCTGCATCATCGACGGCAGCCGCCTGGGCTTCAGCGACGTGCGTAAGTTCCGCCACAACGACATGGCCGACCTCGAAAAGAAGCTCTGGCTCACCCCCAGGCACGCCAACAAGCTCATCGTGGTGGACGGCGTCTATTCGATGGAAGGCGACCTCGCCCCCGTGCCCCAGCTCGTCGAGCTCTGCGAAAAATACAACGCCTCCCTGATGATCGACGACGCCCACGGCCTCGGTGTCTTCGGCAAGAACGGCTCCGGCACCGCCAGCCACTTCGGGCTCACCGACAAGGTCGACCTCATCATGGGCACCTTCTCCAAGAGCTTCGGCTCCCTGGGCGGCTTCATCGCCGGCGACAAGGTGGTGATAGAATACCTGAAACACAACTCCCGCTCCCTCATATTCAGCGCCTCGATGACCCCCGCCTCCGTGGCCGCAGCCAGCAAGGCCCTCGACATCATGCAGACGGAGCCCGAGCGCATAGAGCACCTCTGGAAGCTCACCGAGCACGCCCATAAGGCATTCAAAGACAACGGCTTCGACATCGGCCACACCCAGTCCCCCATCATCCCGCTCTTCGTGCGCGACACCTTCAAGGCCATGACCATAGTCAAACTGGCCTACGAAGCCGGCGTGTTCATCACCCCCGTCATCGCCCCCGCCGTGCCCGAAAAGGACGTGCTGATCCGCTTCGCCTTGATGGCCACCCACAGCTTCGAGCAGGTGGACGAGGCCGTTGAAAAACTGACCAAGATATTCAAGGAACTCGGAATCATATGATTATACTGATCACCGGCATAACTTCCGGATTCGGCCGAGCCATGGCTGAGCGCCTCTCCGCCGACGGCCACACCGTCTACGGCACCCACCGCCGCGACTGCGAGCAGCTTCCCGGCGTCCGCTACATCAAGGCCGACGTGGCCAGCGAAGAAGACTGCCGCGCCGCCGTGGAGCAAGTGCTCAACGAGCAGGGCCGCATCGACGTGTTCATCAACAACGCCGGCATGGGCATAGGCGGCCCGCTGGAGTTCTGTACCCTCGAACAAGCTGAGCTTCAGATGGATACCAACTGGATGGGCATGGTGCGCTGCCTCCACTGGGTGCTGCCAGCCATGCGCCGCCTGAAGAGCGGACGCATCATCTGCTTCTCCTCCATCGGAGGCTTGATGGGACTCCCCTTCCAGGGACTCTACTCCGCCAGCAAGTTCGCCATCGAAGGCTACTGCGAGGCGCTCCGCATGGAAGTACGCAACCACGGCATCGACGTCGTGGTCATAGAGCCCGGCGACTTCGCCACGGCATTCACCGCCAGCCGCAAGTCGGTTGCCGACCCCGAAGCCCACGAAGCCTACCCTTCCTACGCCCGCTCACTTGCCAGCATAGAGAAAGATGAGACCGGCGGCCTCAAGCCCGAGTTCCTCGCCGGTAAGATCAGCAAGATAGTCAAGGCCCGCAAGCCCCGATACCACTACATCATAAGCACCCTGGAACAGCGCCTCTCCGTGCTGCTCAAGGCCATACTGCCGCCCAGCTGGTTCGCGGCCATCCTCAGAAGTTATTACCACCTATAGTGAAAACCACATTTTCGATACACTACCAAACGCAATGGGGCGAGAGCCTCTGCGTGGTGCTGCAGGACAAGAAATACCCCATGGAATGGCACGACGGCGCCATCTGGTCCGTCACGGCCAACGTCCCTGCGGCCGCACTTAAAGACTACTACTACATAGTTATGCGCGACGGCGTGATCTCCCGCAGCGAGTGGGAGCACCACAGTGCAGCCAGCGCGCCCGTGATCGAGGACCACTGGAACGACTGCCCGTTCGAAGGCTGCCCGTTCGTGCGCAGGCACACCGCCGAAATCTTCGACCGTCCGGGATTCAGGGGCGCCGGCACTGCCGTGCCCGTGTTCTCGCTGCGCGGTGAGGGTGACTTCGGCATCGGCGATTTCCGTGATCTCCGTCCCCTCGTGGACTGGGCCGCCGCCACCGGCCAGTGCATCATCCAGCTGCTGCCCGTGGGCGACACCACCCGCCGCGGCGAGTGGAAGGACTCCTACCCCTACAGCCCCATCTCCTCCTTCGCCCTCCACCCCCTCTACCTGCGCCTGCAGGAGATTGGAGTGAAGGAAGACGCCGCCTTCCGCCGCGTCCAGAAGGAACTCAACGAGCTGCCGGAACTGGACTATCCGAGGGTGTTCAAGGAGAAGATGTCCCGCGTGCGCAAGGCATGGCAGGACCACGGCGCCAAAGACTGCGGGAGCGCTGCATTCCGCCGCTTCTGCAAGGCCAACGCCTACTGGCTCGACGAGTACGCCGAGTTCTGCGCCAGGCGCGACTCCAACGAGCCCGACTACTGGCGCTGGATCCAGTGGCACCTGGACCGCCAGTTTGCCGAAGAGGCCGCCTATGCCCGCAGCAAGGGTGTGCACTTCAAGGGTGACCTCCCCATAGGGGTGAGCTCCGACAGCGCCGACGCCCACTTCCACCCGCAGCTATTCAACCTCGACTCCAGCGCCGGCGCCCCGCCGGATTTCTTCAGCGCCGAGGGCCAGAACTGGGGCTTCCCCACCTACAACTGGGACGAGATGGCCAAGGACGGCTATGCCTGGTGGAAATCACGCCTCCGCAAGATGAGTGAATATTTCGATGCCTTCCGCATCGACCACATACTCGGTTTCTTCCGCATCTGGGAGATACCTCTGGAATACAAGAGCGGCTCCATGGGCCACTTCAACCCCGCCATCCCCTACCGCCGCGAGGAAATCGAGGCCTTGGGGCTGCCGATCGAAGGCCTGTTCCTGCCGGATCCCCGCAACGAGGGATGCGTGCAGCCGCGCATACTGCCCGAGTCCGCCGGCCTGCCCAAGTGGCAGCAGGACAGTTTCGGCGCCATCTACAACGACTTCTTCTACCACCGCAACGACGAACTGTGGCGCCGCAACGCCGAGCGCAAGCTCCCCGAACTGCTGGACGCCACCGGCATGCTCGCCTGCGGTGAAGACCTCGGCATGGTGCCCGACTGCGTGCCCGGAGTCATGGAGCACGAAAGCATCCTGTCCCTGGAAATGACCAGCATGGACAAGGGCCGCCCCTGGCCGAAGCTCGCCGTCTGCGCCTCCAGCTCCCACGACATGGCCACGCTGCGCATGCAGTTCGCCGAGGAGAACGGCCGCGACATGGAGCCCTGGGAGGTAAGGCGTGTGCTGTGGGACCACCTGTCCAGCCAGCCCATGCTCGCCATTTTCCCGCTGCAGGACTGGGTCGCCCTCGACGGCATGCTCCGCCGCCCCGACTACCAGAACGAACGCATCAACCAGCCGGCCGACCCCGACCACCACTGGCGCTTCCGCATGCACCTCACCACCGAGCAACTCCGCGACGCCACCGGCCTCCGCACCGAAGTCACCGGCCTCCTAAAAGATTCAGGACGTTACAATGGATAACGACAACGGAGACAATAAACGACTCAGAACGAAATAAATGACTTTGGACAAAACAATGGATAATGATTAGTAGTAGGAGTGGTATGCCTCCGGGGGCCGTTTTCCCTTCTTTTTAGGCCCCCGGAGGCATACCACTCCTGCTACGGAAAACAATACGAATATGACACAGGATGAACTGTTTAAAGTGCTTGTAGCACACTGTAAAGAGTACGGATTTATTTTCCCTTCAAGTGAAATCTACGATGGTCTCGCCGCTGTCTACGACTACGGCCAGATGGGAGTCGAACTCAAAAACAACATAAAGCAGTACTGGTGGAACGCAATGACCCGCCTCAACGAAAACATCGTCGGCATCGACTCCTGCATCTTCATGCACCCCCGCATCTGGGAGGCCTCCGGCCACGTCGGCGCCTTCAATGACCCCCTCATCGACAACAAAGACTCCAAGAAACGCTACCGCGCCGACGTCCTCATCGAAGACTTCCTCGGCAAGATAGAAGAAAAGGTCAACAAGGAAGTCGAAAAAGGCCGCAAGCGCTTCGGCGACGCCTTCGACGAGGCCCAGTTCCGCGCCACCAATCCCAACGTGCTCCGCGAGCAGGCCAAGTACGACGAAGTCCACAACCGCTACATGAAGGCCGAAGCCGCCAACGACCTCGCCGAGTACCGCCAGATCATCATCGACAACAACATAGTCTGCCCCATCAGCGGCACCTGCAACTGGACCGACGTTCGCCAGTTCAACCTCATGTTCCAGACATCCATGGGCTCCACCGCAGAAGGCGCCAACACCATCTACCTGCGTCCCGAGACAGCCCAGGGCATCTTCGTGAACTACCTCAACGTCCAGAAGACCGGCCGCATGAAGATACCTTTCGGCATCGCCCAGATCGGCAAGGCCTTCCGCAACGAGATCGTGGCCCGTCAGTTCATCTTCCGCATGCGTGAATTCGAGCAGATGGAGATGCAGTTCTTCATCAAGCCCGGCACCGAGATGGAGTGGTTCAAGAAGTGGAAGGAACAGCGCATGAAGTGGCACGTCAACATCGGCATGGGCGCGGAAAACTACCGTTTCCACGACCACGAGAAGCTGGCCCACTACGCCAACGCCGCCACCGACATCGAGTTCCAGTTCCCTTTCGGTTTCAAAGAGCTGGAAGGCATCCACAGCCGCACCAACTGGGACCTCGGAAGGCACCAGCAGTTCTCCGGCCGCAAGATCGAGTACTTCGACCCGGAGGAAGGCGCCGCCTACACCCCTTACGTGGTGGAGACCTCGATCGGCGTGGACCGTATGGTGCTCGCAGTGCTCAGCCACTCCTACAAGGAGGAGAAGCTGGACAACGGCGAGACCCGCGTGGTGCTG
This sequence comes from Bacteroidales bacterium, assembly GCA_024695285.1. The sequence goes on along the minus strand of JAILIM010000075.1, from coordinate 19,086 downwards.
AGCATCCCCGCCCCGCTCGCCCCGGTCAAGGCCGCCGTGCTGCCGCTCGTCAAGAAGGACGGCCTGCCAGAACTCGCACAGAAAGTGATGGACGAACTGAAGTTCGACTTCAACTGCCAGTATGAGGAGAAGGACTCCATCGGCAAGCGCTACCGCCGCCAGGATGCCATCGGCACCCCGTTCTGCATCACGGTGGACCATCAGTCCCTCGAGGACGGCTGCGTGACCGTGCGCGAGCGCGACACCATGAGCCAGGAGCGCGTCCCCATCGCCGAGCTCCGCGCCCTCATCGACAAGCGCGTCAACCTCAACAACCTCCTCCGCAACCTCTAGCGGCCACGGCGTGAGCTTTAGAGGCCCCTTCGGGCTCTACTGGTGCTGCCACAGACGCCCGTCGCTGCGCCCCACACCGCCAGCGTGAGACATAACCAGCTGAACTACAGCGACATGCATAAACCCGATTGCTCTGTTTGGTGCAATCGGGTTTTAACAACGTGCTACTAATCAGTGCGTTACTACTCACGCCCAATCCGTATCCTCAGGTACTTCGCCAATTGCTCCCCAGGGACGGCCATTTTTTTCAGCACCTCAAAGAACAACTCTTCCCGTTGCGGTTCGCTCAGCTGAAATATCTGGTGAATATCCTTCAGGTTCAGCCGCTGCTTCAGGTACTGGCTTATGCGGGAGTAGTAAACATCTGATTTTCCTGTGAATATCTCATTAAGATCATACTCCGATCCAGTGCTGCAGTGCATGGCGTGGAGCATGTTTTCGTAAGATCCGAAGAGTGAAATAGCGTAACTGTAGTCTATGACGTTATACAGTGAGATAATATAATCCGTCATCTGGGCCCGTTCCTTTGTGTCCAGCTTGCTATAAATCCGCTTCAAAAAACCGTAGTTCAGATGACGGTTGTTGTCGTGCTCAATTTTAACCTGCTTCAGGGCCTTTCTCATCTCCCAGGAAGCGTCACGAAGCACCAGAGGCTCAGAAAAAGGATGGTCCGATTCGGCATAAGGGTAAGCGCCACCGCTTTGATGTCGAACTTTTTGATGATTGTGCAGAACAGCGTGAAGTAGACCAGGCAGTCGAATACGTTGTAAAACAACACGAAACCGAGGACGGTTCTTTGATAACAATGGTTTAAAATCCCACGAATGACTTTACGGCTTTTCATAGTGCATTAGTTTATGTTAACAATAGTAGTGATTAAAATCGAAATAACAATAAAAAATGCTAACTTAGTGGGTAATTATGGATACAAAAAAGAATAAAGAGGCCGGCGGACGCCTCGCCAGCCTCGATGCGCTGAGGGGCTTCGACATGCTGTTCATCATCGGCTTCGCCACCATCCTGGCGTGGATATGCAAACTGTTCCCCGATGGCGAGAACTGCTGGCTCAGCATACAGATGGGCCACGTGGCCTGGGACGGCCTGAGGCACCACGACACCATATTCCCGCTGTTCCTGTTCATCGCTGGCATTTCGTTCCCGTTCTCCTACGCCAAGATGCAGGAGAAAGGGAAAAAGCGCTGGCAGATCTACTGGAAAATCATACGCCGCGGGCTCATCCTGTTCTTCTTCGGCCTGCTGTGCAACGGCCTGCTGAAGTTCCATTGGAGCGACATGCGCATCTGGAGCGTGCTGGCGCGCATCGGCTTAGCGTGGATGTTCGCAGCGCTGCTGTTCATCAACTTCAAGCCCTCCGTGCGTGCGGTGATCGCCGTCGTGATACTTGTCGGCTACTGGCTGCTGCTGCGGTTCGTGCCGGCTCCGGACGCGCCCGCGGGTGCCGGTCCCTTCTCCTTCGAAGGCAACCTGGTGGGTTACGTGGACCGCTGCCTCTTCCCGGGGCACCTGTATAAGGGTGACGGCGGCGTCTTCGATCCCGAAGGCACACTGAGCACGCTGCCCGCAATAGTGACGGCGATGCTGGGTATGTTCACCGGAGAGTGGGTGCGAAGGAAGAGCGTGAGCGAGAACAAGAAGGTGCTGTGGATGGTCACGGCGGCCGCCGTGCTGCTGGTCGTCGGCCTCGTGTGGTCGCGCTGGTTCCCGCTGAACAAGAAGCTGTGGAGCAGCACTTTCGTGCTTGTGGTGGCGGCGTATTCGCTGGCGTTATTCGCTCTGTTCTACTGGATTATTGACGTCAAGGGCTGGAAGAAATGGAGCTTTCCCCTGGCCGTGATAGGCATGAACTCCATCACCATCTACATGGCCCCGAGGATCATTGACTTCAAGTACGCCACCAATTTCTTCATCGGCGGCCTGTGCTCGTTCATGGGTCCTGTCTGGGCTAAGATCGTGTGGTATATCGGCTTCCTCGCGCTTGAGTGGCTGTTCCTTTATTTCCTCTACAAAAAGAAGATTTTCCTGCGGGTGTAGGCCGCCGGCGGCAGCGTGAGCGGTAACGTACTGATTAGCAGCACGTTGTTAAAACCCGATTGCACCAAACAGAGCAATCGGGTTTGCGGATGTTATTGAGATTCGAGGAGTTATGGCTCACGGAGGAGGGATTTGAGATGAAAGCGGGCGGGCGTATATATAAAATATGTGCTTGGAGGACTATTTTTTGGCTTTTTTATAGTTTGTTCCAATAAAAATACTAACTTTGCAAACTATTTTTGGACTTTAATTATTATTAACCATAGTTATGCAAAGCAAAGGAGCAATCAGACTAGTAGCAATCCTGCTCGCAATTGCCTGCCTCTGGCAGCTTTCCTTCACCGCTGTGACCAGCCTCCAGGAGAAGAAAGCATCTAAAGCAGCCGCCGCAAAGGCGGAGGCGTTCAGCCAGAGCCCCGCGTTCGCGAAGATCGCTGCTGAGGATCAAGCCTATTTCCTTGATTCACTCAAGAAAAACGAAGAAAAGAGGTTCACTGACTCTGTTTCTTCCCAGAAAGTTTATTTCGGCAACACATTCAAAGAAGTAAAGGCCAAGGAGATCAACCTCGGTCTGGACCTCAAGGGTGGTATGAACGTCATGCTGCAGGTGCAGCTCGAGGACCTCGTGCGCGCCCTGTCAGGCAACAACGTCTCCCCTGAGTTCCAGAAGGCCATCGCCCTTGCCAAGGAGCGTTCCGTTGGCTCGCAGTCCGACTTCATAACCCTTTTCGCAGAGGCCTGGAAGGAGACTTCCGGCGGCCAGAGGCTTTCCCAGGTGTTCGGCACCTATGAAATGCGCGACCGCATCAAGCCCGAGTCCACCGACGAACAGGTGGTCTCCGTGATCAAGGAAGAAGCCGAGAGCGCCATCGCCAACTCGTTCAACGTTCTCCGTAACCGTATCGACCGCTTCGGCGTGACCCAGCCGTCCATCCAGAAGATCGGCAACACCGGCCGCATCCTCGTGGAACTCCCCGGCGTGAAGGAGCCTGAGCGTGTGCGTAAGCTCCTCCAGGGCACCGCATCCCTCGAGTTCTGGACAACGTTCGACGCCGCCGAGATCACTCCCTACCTCCAGGAGGCCAACGCCCTGCTCGCCGAATATGCAGCGAGCGAAGACGTGGCTGAGCCCGAGGCAAAGCCCGCAGAGGGTGAGGATCTCGTGGCCGAGGAAATCAAGGCCCAGGCAGAGGACGACGCCAACCTCGATGCCTACAAGAAGGCTAATCCCCTCTTCGCAGTACTTCAGCCCTCCGGCTACCGCGGCAACGCCTGCATCGGTTTCGCCGCTGCAGCAGACACCGCAGCCGTCGGCAAGTACCTCCGCATGCAGGAAGTCGCCGCACTGTTCCCCGCCGAGTTCCGCCCGATGTGGAGCGTGAAGCCCTCCGAGATGATGCAGTCCGACAATATCTTCGAACTCATCGCCATCAAGTCCTCCAGCCGTGACGGCAAGGCTCCCCTGGACGGTGGAGTCGTGACCGACGCCCGCGTGACCACCAACGACCGCCGTGGCGGCAGCCCGACCGTGTCCATGACCATGAACGCAGAGGGCGCCAACATCTGGGCCCGCCTGACCAAGGACAACATCGGCAAGCAGATCGCCATCGTCCTCGACGGCACCGTGTATTCCTACCCGACCGTCAACGGTGAAATCACCGGTGGTTCTTCCGAAATCAGCGGCAATTTCACCATGGAGGAGGCGACCGACCTTACCAACGTCCTGAAGTCCGGTAAGCTCCCCGCCCCTGCCACCATCGTGCAGGAGCAGGTTGTGGGTCCTTCCCTCGGTGCCGAGTCCATCCGCGCCGGTCTCATTTCCTTCCTGATCGCATTCGTGCTCGTGCTGCTCTACATGATCATCTTCTACAGGGGAGCTGGTCTTGTGGCCGACGCCGCATTGCTGACCAACGTTCTGCTTCTCTTCGGTACCCTCGCCTCCTTCGGCGCCGTGCTGACCCTCCCGGGTATCGCCGGTCTCGTGCTGACCCTGGGTATGGCAGTGGATGCGAACGTTATTATCTATGAACGTATCAAGGAAGAACTCAAGGCGGGCAAGGGTCTCGGCAAGGCTGTCCACGACGGCTACCAGAACGCCTACTCCGCCATTATCGACGGCCAGGTGACCACCCTCCTGACCGGTCTCGTGCTGTTCTTCTTCGGTTCCGGTCCTATCAAGGGCTTCGCCACCACCCTCATCATCGGTATCATCACCTCCGTCCTGACCAGCATCTTCATCACCCGCCTGATCATCGACGACCGTGTGAACAAGGGCAAGAACGTCACCTTCGAGTGGGAATGGTCCAAGAACTTCCTCAAGAACACCAAATTCGACTTCATCAAGGGCCGCAAGTACTCCTACATTATTTCCGGCGCCCTGATCCTCATCGCTATCGGCTCCATCGCATTCAAGGGCTTCACCTACGGTGTCGACTTCACCGGCGGCCGCACCTACGTTGTCCGCTTCGACCAGCCCGTGACCGCAGAGGCCGTGCGTTCCGCAGTCAACACGGTGTTCAACGCCGCTGATCCCGAGTCCTCCGTGGAAGTCAAGCAGTTCGGTGGCGACTCCCAGATGAAGATCACGACCTCCTACAAGGTCAAGGACGAGTCCTCTTCCGTGGACACCGAAATCGAAGGCATGCTGTTCGAATCCCTGAAGGGCTTCTTCAAGGAAGACGTCCAGCTGAGTGACTTCACCTCTACTCTGGAGAATCCTAACGGTATCATTTCTTCCGACAAGGTCGGCGCCTCTATTGCAAGCGACATCAAGCGCTCCGCCATCATCTCCGTCCTCCTCGCCCTCCTCATCATCTTCGCCTACATCGCATGGCGATTCAAGGGCTGGAGCTGGGGTCTCGGCGGCGTGGTGTCCCTGGCGCACACCGCCATCATCCTGATCGGCTTCTTCTCGCTCTTCAGCGGTATCCTGCCGTTCAACCTGGATGTGGACCAGACCTTCATCGCAGCTATCCTGACCATCATCGGATACGCCATCAACGATAACGTGGTTATCTTCGACCGTATCCGTGAGAACCTCGGCCTGCACCCGAACGACGACTTTAAGGACATGGTCAACAAGTCTCTCAACCAGACCCTGACCCGTACGGTCAACACCTCCGTGTCGACCTTGCTGCCTATGCTTGCCATCGCCTTCTTCGGCGGCGAAAGCATCCGCGGTCTCTCCGTCGCTCTCTGCCTTGGTATCCTCGTCGGTACCTACGCTTCCATCATGATCGGTACCCCCATCATGTACGACACCACCCGCCGTATCATGGCCAAGAAAGCCTCGAAGAAATAATGACAGCCCTGGGGAGGCTCGCCCTCCCCTCACTGTCATTCTGAGCGAAGCGAAGAATCTAAAAGCGAAGAATCTACCAAATCGGCCGCTCCATTCAGGGGCGGCCGATTCTTTTAATATAGCTTCGCTAGATTCTTCGTCGGGCTGCGCCCTCCTCAGAATGACAGCCTGCCTTACTTCGCGAGCTTGAAGCCGAGCTGTACGCCCTTGGCGTTGGCGAGCATCGACTGGACGGACGAGAGGGTGGAGTTGTTGGCAACCTTGTTGACCACCTCGAGGATCTTGGATATCCAGCCCACGAACTTGTCGGCGTCGAAGAGAATCTCGCAGCCGCTGGCGTTGGTCTTGATGGTGCCGACGAGCTTGAAGGTGAAGAGCTTGGCGAAGTTGATGGTCAGCTTGCTGCCTTCCTTGGTCCAGGTGCCGGGAATGTTGATCTTGCCGGCGTTGAGGGTGAATGAACCGTCCTCCTTAAAATTCAGCGTGGCTGCACCGGGCTTGATGCCGGCCTTGGCGAGCAGGTCGTCGCACTTCTTCTCGATGGTGCCGGCACCTGCGGAGGTTGCGAGGCTGGAGAGGATGTCGCCGGAGCTTGCGCCGATGGCGACGCCCTGATACTTCCAGGAACCCTTAATATCGAAAGTGGTGGTAGCGGAGCTCTTGCCGGAGATAACGTCACCGACCTTTTCGGTAGCTACTTTAAGGAAATCTTCGAGCCAGTTCTGGGCTGATGCAGTAGTAGCGCAAAGAACGAGGGCGCTGAGGATAACAATAACTTTTTTCATATAAATAAAGAATTAGTGGTTAAACATTTGACGGCCATCCGGGAGCGGACACCGGGTGCTCCAGCCCGTCCGGACTGACCAGCACCGCACCGACGTCGCTCTGCGCCAGGTGCCCTATAATGTCGAAGGCCTGGAAGTCGTGCCTGAAACGTTCGAACTGGGCCAGGGGCACAACCAGCAGCACGCGGCAGTCGTCGCCCCCGTTCATCGCGGCAGATACAGGATCCACGTCCAGCGCCTTGCCCAGGTCGAAGCTGCCGCCCTCGAAAGGGATGCGGTCGGCATACACCTTCGCCCCCAGCCCCGTGCGCCCGACGAGCCGCAGCAGCGCATCGGCAAGCCCCCGGTCCACGAAAAGAGCGGCCGAAGGGGTGATACCGGAATCCTTCAGCGCCTCCGGCAACCCGGCAGGCAGCTCCGGCTTCAGGTAGGCCGCCACCAGCATGCGATAGCGTTCCAGCTCATCGCCGGGCCCCGCCGCTCCCCCGTCGAAACGGGCCTTCCCGCGCTCCAGCACCTGCAGCCCCAGGTAGGCCGCCCCAAGCGCTCCGGACACACAGATAAGGTCCTTCGAAGCGGGTGCCGGACCAGCTTCAGCGGGCGCGCATCCAACGGCAGACACGCTGATAGTCAAACCGTTACGCGAAGGCTGAAGATCCAAACCGACGGAGCCGTAGCCAAACTCGGAAGCGGCCGCAACAACGCCGCCCCAGAGCTCCCGCACACGCTCGAAATCCAGCTTGGCAGACACACCCAGCACCACCGAAAGCGACCGGGGCGCAGCGAGCGCGGCATAAAGCTCACCCGTCACGCCGGCCACACTCTTGTAGCCCAGATGCTTAAGCGGAAAATACACAAGATCGAAGTCGATCCCCTCCAGCAGCACACGCGAAGCCGGCACCACGCACTCCCCTGCAGCCGCCTTGAAACCCCCGTCGGAAAACGGAGCGAACGGCGTGCCTTCGAACAGGAGCCTTATGGCCTCACGGCGTCCGAGTTGGTCGAAATCCTGCATAACGCAAATATAAAAAACTTTTTCACACGCAAGGTATTTTCGGAGTTCATATTATCAATTATTCTTTTATCTTTGTGCTATGTCATTCGTCCATCTGCACGTCCATACCCAGTATTCCATCCTTGACGGCCTGTCCGATATCAAGAAACTTTTCGCCCGTGCCCGCGAACTCCAGATGCCCGCAATCGCCATCACCGACCACGGCAACATGTACGGTGTCAAGGAGTTCCTCAAATGGGCATGGGACAAGTCAAACCTGGGCCCGGACAAGCAGCCCATAGTCAAGCCGCTGATCGGCTGCGAGGTCTACGTGACCCGCCACTACGACCATCGCCTCAAGGACAACGACCACAAGAACTACTACCATCTCATCCTCCTCGCCAAGAATTACAATGGCTACAAGAACCTCATGAAGATCTGCTCCGAAGGCTTCATCGAAGGATTCTACTACAGGCCCCGCGTCACCCACGAGATAATAGAAAAGTACCACGAAGACCTCATCTGCAGCTCCGCCTGCCTGGCCGGGGAAATCTCCAAGAACCTCATGGCCGGCGACTACGAAGGCGCCCGCAAGGCCGCCGAATGGCACCGGAGCGTCTTCGGCGACGATTATTACCTCGAAGTGATGCTCCACAAAACCGAGGTGGAAGGTCTCCCTCCCGAGGCCTACGACAAGATAGCCGAAGTCGGCCGGGAGCAGGAAATCGTCAACGAAAGCATATTCAAGCTGGCCGCAGAGCTGGGAATCAAGGTCGTGGCGACCAACGACGCCCACTTCATCAACCGCGAAGACGGCCCCGTCCACGACCGCCTCATCTGCCTGACCACCAACGCCAACGTCAGCGACCCCAAGCGCCTCCGCTACACCCAGCAGGAATTCATAAAGTCCGAGGAAGAAATGGCGGCCCTCTTCCCGGATCACCCGGAAGCCCTCGCCAATACCCTCGAAGTGGCCAGCAAGATAGAGGCCTACTCCATCGACCGCCCCCACGTGCTGCCGAAATACGAAATCGACCCGGAATTCCTCTCCAACATCGACGCCAAACTCGAGCAGTACAAAGACGTCATCGACGAAGGCCGCTACAGCATCACCAAAGACAAGGAGGGCAATATCAAGAGCAAGGAGTACCGCGGCGACGAGTTCTGCCGCTCCGTGGCCTTCCTCTGCGAGCTCACCTACCGGGGCGCCGCCAAGCGCTACGGCGAAACGCTCAACGAGGAGCAGGCCGAGCGCATCGACTTCGAGCTCAAGACCATCAGCAAGATGGGCTTCCCCGACTACTTCCTGATCGTCCAGGACTATATCGCCGCCTCCCGCAAAAACGGCTTCCTGGTCGGCCCGGGGCGTGGTTCCGCGGCCGGCTCCGTGGTGGCTTACTGCCTGGGAATCACCAACCTGGACCCCATCAAGTACAAGCTCCTGTTCGAGCGTTTCCTCAACCCGGACCGTATATCGATGCCGGATATCGACGTGGACTTCGAGAACCTTCTAGACGCCCACGAATACGTCGAGCGCACATATGGCGAAGACCATGTCTCCCGCGTCATAACCTTCGGCACCATGGCCGCCAAAAGTGCCATCAAGGACGTGGCCCGCATCAGTGAGGTCAGCATCGACGAATCCAACCGCCTCTCCAAAATGGTGCCCGACCGCCTCAGCGAGAAGGTGGAGAAAAAATACCCCTTCAACCCCAAGCTGGACGAGCTGAAGCCCGGTTTCAAGGTGATTGAGGAAGAGGTTGAAATCGACGGGCAGAAGCAGATGCGTACCTTCCAGAAAGGTATGGAGGAAGTCGACGCAAAGATAACCCTGTCCAACTGCTACCGCCTCGTGCCGGAGTTCAAAAACGAGCTTGAAAACGGCACCGACGTCAACAAGGAGGTGCTTAAATACGCCCAGAAGCTCGAAGGCTGCATACGTCAGGTGGGCGTCCACGCCTGCGCGACCATCATCGGCCGCGGCAACCTGACCGACTACATCCCCATCTGCCTCTCCAAGGACAAGGAAACCGGCAAGGACGTCTGGACTTCCCAGTACGACGGCCACTACATTGAGGACGTGGGCATGCTGAAAATGGACTTCCTGGGGCTCATAACCCTCAGCATCATCCACGAAACCCTCCGCAACATCAAGCAGCGCCACGGCATCGACATCGACATCGAGGCCATAGACATAGCCGACAGGCCAACCCTGGAACTCTACGGCCGCGGCGACACCACCGTCATCTTCCAGTTTGAATCCGAAGGCATGAAGACCTGGCTCCAGCGCCTGAAGCCGGAACGTTTCGAGGACCTCATCGCTATGAACGCCCTCTACAGGCCGGGCCCGATGGACTACATTCCCGATTTCGTGGCCCGCAAGCAAGGGCAGCAGAAAATAGAATACGACCTCCCCGAGATGGAGGAGTTTCTCGACGAGACCTACGGAATCACCGTCTACCAGGAGCAGGTCATGCTCCTCAGCCGCAAGCTTGCAAACTTCACCAAGGGCGAAGCTGACCGCCTGCGCAAGGCCATGGGCAAGAAGAAGATAGACGAAATGATGGTCCTGAAAGACAAGTTCATGAGCCAGGGACAAGCCAACGGGCACCCGGAAAAGACCCTGGACAAGATCTGGAAGGACTGGGAGAAATTCGCTCAGTACGCGTTCAACAAGTCCCACGCCACATGCTACGCCTGGGTGAGCTACCAGACCGGCTGGCTGAAGTGCCACTATACCGCAGAGTTCTTCGCGGCCAACCTCTCCTGCAACCTCAGCAACATGGATGAGATCAAGAAGATCATGGCCGACTGCAAGCTCCACGACATCAAGGTGTTAAGCCCCGACGTCAACGAGTCCGAGGCCCGCTTCACCGTGAACCGCGAAGGCAACATTCGCTTCGGACTGGGCGGCCTTAAGAGCTTCAGCTCCAATGCTGTAGATGCCATCATCGCTGAGAGGACGGAAAACGGCCTTTTCGCGGACGTATTCGACTTCGTGGAGAGAATGGCCGAGCGGAGCGCCAAGGACTCCAAAAACGTGATCATGACGGCCAAGGCGCTGGAAATCCTCGCCATGGCGGGAGCGTTCGACTCCTTCGGCTACCGCAGGAGCCAGTTCTTCGCCCCCGGCGAGAGCGGCGAGCGCTTCATCGACGAACTCACCCGCTACATGGACCTCTTCAAGACCGACAAGATGGACAACTCCCTCTCGCTGTTCGGCGAGGTCGAAGAGCTTAAGCCGCGCCGCCCGGTGATGCCCCAGGTGCCCGAGGAAGAAAACACTCTCGCCCTGCTGCAGGAGGAGCGCAACTATGTGGGAATGTACCTGAGCGCCCATCCCCTGGACCGCTATTCCTTTGAGATAGAGAACTTTACCAACCTGTCCGTCGGCCGCCTGGGCGACAAGATCCAGGAAGCCGAAAAAGAAAACAAGAAGTACAGCTGCTCCTTGGCAGGCATAGTCACGGACGTTAAATCCATAACCACGAAGAGCGGCTCTCCCGGCGCCCGCGTGACTATTGAAGACTACAACGGCCACTACGAGTTCGCCCTCTTCGGCACCGACTACGAGAGCTACATAGCTTACATGAAGCCCCACGAGTACCTCTACCTGCAGGGCGAAATCGACGAGCGCTACCGCCTCAAGCCCGAGGAGCGCGCCCAGGGCAAGACGGCCCCGTTCGCATTCAAGATAAAGAAGGTTATGCTGCTGGGCAACGTGGCGGAGAACTTCATCACGGGCTTCACCGTGGACATCGACACTTCCCTGCTCAATCCGGAGTTCCGCAAGCGGCTCGTCACCCTCCTGAAGGAAAACAAGGGCAAGATTCCTCTTTCAATCAAGGTCCGCGACAAGGCTACCAGCTACAACCTGGAATTCCACTCGAAGAAGTTCACCGTGGCCGTGACCAACGATTTCATCAACCGCCTCCGCTACAACGGTCTCACCTACAGCGTCCAGAAAAAACCCGGAGCGTAAAAAACTTGCTGAAGCAGCGGAGCGACGAACGGGCGGGTACGGACCTGGGGGTGGGGGATTGTGAGCTCCGGGGTCCGTAGTGAGAGGGAGCCGTAGAGGAGGATGTCGATATCGATGATACGGTCGTGGTAGATTCTGGTGCCGTCGGGGGCGTACTCCGGGGCGTCGGCGCGGCCCATTGAGCGCTCTATCTGCTTACATATTTTTAAGATACGCTCCGGCTTGCGGGCGCTTTCGTAAACCACGACGGCGTTCAGGAACGGAGGGCCGCTGAAGCCGCAGGCCTCGGTCTCGGTGATCCGCGACATACGCAGCCGGCGCCCCTTGAAGGCCGCGTCCAGGGCTTTCTGGGCCGCTTCTATATTGGCTTCGCGGTCTCCCAGGTTGGTCCCGAGCAGAAGATACAGTTCCTGGAGTCTCATCAGAAATCCGGATCCCAGCCGAGGGCCACGCGCGCCTCGTCGGAGAGCATGCTCTGGTCCCACACCGGGTCGAAAGTGAGCTCGATCTCGCATTTCTGCACACCTGGCGTGTCCTCGACGCTGCGCTTCACCTCCGCCAGCACCTCGTCGGCCATGGGGCAGTTCGGGGCGGTGAATGTCATTTTTATGTACACCTCGTGCGCCTTGCTGATGGTCAGCTCGTAAATCAGGCCGAGGTCGTAGATGTTCACGGGGATTTCCGGGTCGTAAACCTGCTTCAGGGCCAGGACCACGTCGTCGTAGAGCGGCGCGAGGGCCTTGACGTCTTCGGGCGTCAGCACTTCGTTCTCATTCATTTTCAGCAGCTTTAGAGCGGATGGTAGCAATCATGGACACGAGGCCGTTGGCCCTGGTCGGCGACAGGTTTTCCTTCAGGCCGAGGGCGTCGAGGAACGAAAAGTCGTCGGCAAGTATCTCTTCTGGCGTGCGGCCGGAATAGACGCTGACGAGCAGGGAAATGATGCCCTTGGTGATAATGGCGTCGCTGTCGGCGGCGAAAACAAGCACTCCGCCGCGCTTCTCGCAGTCGAGCCAAACCCTTGACTGACAGCCTTTTATGAGGCGGTCTTCGGTCTTTTTGCCTTCGGGCAGGCCCTCGAGGCTCTTGCCCAGTTCGATGAGGTATTCGTATTTGTCCAACCACTCCTCGTAGAGCGAGAAGTCGTCGATGATTTCCTGTTGTTTCTCCTTCAGTGTCATTTCAGCATCGATATCGCTTTGCGCAGCGAAGTTAGGAAATATTCCGCTTCCTGCATCGTATTGTATGGCGCAAACGATGCACGAAGCATGCCAGTGACTCCGAAACGGTCCATCAGCGGCTCCGCGCACATCTGTCCGGAACGCACCGCTACACCCATTTTGTCCAGGATCAGCGCCAGGTCCTCGTGGTGCGCGCCTTCGACCGCGATCGAGAACACGGGCACCTTAGTGCTGAGATCCTCCGTGGTACCGAAAAGCCGCACGTCCGTCATGGACATAAGTTCACGGTACACGCGCTCCTTTATTCCTTCGTCCTGCTTCATGGACCGGAGGCACTCTATCGCAGGCACGAAGCACGGCGTGCCGGAAATATTCTGAGTCCCCGCTTCGAACTTCCGGGGCAGGGGGGCGTATGTGGTGCCGGCCCACCGGACAGTCTGTATCATCTCGCCGCCGCCGAACATCGGAGGCATCTGCTCCAGCAGTTCCCGGCGCCCCCAGAGCACGCCGGTTCCGGGCGCACCGTACATTTTGTGGCCGGAAAATGCGTAAAAGTCACAGCCCAGTGCCTGCACATCAACCTGCTGATGCACAACACCTTGCGCGCCATCCACCATTAGTTTGGCCCCGACTGCGCGGGCCGCGTCCGCTATCTTACGGACAGGGTTCACCAGGCCTATCACGTTGGACACGTGGGCCACGGCGATGAGTTTCGTGCGGGGGCTGAGCAGTTCCGGGAGAAGGTCCAGCCTCATGGCGCCGTCGTCGCCGACCGGGAGCACCTTGAGCGTGGCACCCTTCCGCTCGCAGAGCATCTGCCAGGGCACGATGTTGGAGTGGTGGCCGGCTTCGTCCACCAGTATCTCATCGCCCTCGCTGATGAAGGCTTCTCCGAAGCTCCAGGCAGCGAGGTTGATGGAATGGGTTGCACCGGAAGTGAATATAACTTCCTCACGCTCAGGGGCATTGATGAAGGTCTTTACGGCGTCGCGGGCCGCTTCGTACGCCTCGGTCGCTTCAGTCGCTACGCGGTGGACGGCGCGGTGGAGGTTGGCGGTCCGGACGGAGGATATTTCGTCCCAGCAGGCGATTACGCTGCGCGGCCGCAGGGAAGTGGCGGCGTTGTCGAGATAGACGAGCGGCCGGCCGTAGACCTCGCGGGCGAGCTGGGGAAATTCGTTTCTATAATCACACATTTGTCAGTCCGAGTCCGGGGCCCTCCGGCAGTACCATCAGGCCGTCGCGAACTATCATTCCTTTATATAAATCGTTGGTTATCAATAGATTGCCATCTATATCACAAAAATCCGCGGCGGGTGCGAGATGGGCGGCGGCGGTGCAGGCGCAGGAGGTTTCCGTCATGCAGCCGACCATGACCTTCATGCCTTCAGCCCTGGCGTACGCTATCATTTTCCGGGCCTCGAGCAGGCCGGTGGATTTCATCAACTTTATGTTGATTCCGGAGTAGGCTCCCTTGAGTGCGGGGATGTCGCGGAGGCGCTGGATGGCTTCGTCGGCTATGATGGGAAGGGGGCTGCGCTCGGTGATCCAGGCGGTGTCGTCGAGGCGCTCCTTGGCGAGAGGCTGCTCCACCAGCACGACGCCCTGCTCCTTGAGCCAGAAGATTTCGTCGAGCGCTTTCGAGCGGTCTTTCCAGCCCTGGTTGGCATCGACGGCCAGCGGCAGGTCGGTGACTTCGCGTATGGTTTTTATCATCTGCTCGTCGGTGTCGAGGCCCACCTTCACCTTCAGTATCTTGTAGAGGCCGGCGCATTCCTGCGTTTTCTGGCGTACTATTTCAGGGGTGTCGATGCCGATGGTGAAGGTCGTGGGGCCGGCTTTGGCGGGGTTGTAGCCCCACATTTTGTAGAGCGGCACGCCGAGCGCCTGACCCACGAGGTCGTGCAGCGCAATGTCCACGGCGGCTTTGGCAGGGGAGTCTCCATCCGAGAGTTCGTTGAGGTAAGCCATTATGTCTTCCAGCAGGAAGGGGCTCTCGAAGCGGCCCAGGTCGACCTTTGAAAGAAAGGCGCAGACGCTTTCGACGGTGTGGCCCAGGTAGGGGGGCATTGAGGCTTCGCCATGGCCGGTGAGGCCTTCCCAGGCGATTTCGACCTGGACGCCGGGGGTGGTTTTGCGGCTGTAGCTGGAGACGGTGAAGGTGTGGGCGAGCTGGAGTTCGTAGGGGCGATAGCTCAGCGCCATGCGGCCGCTGCCGGCTTTGACGGGCTTTCCGGCAGGGAAGCGGCAGGAGGTGAGGCCGGCCGCAAGTGCGACTCCGGCGGAAGTTGCTATAAACTCTCTTCGGTCCATACTACAAAATTAAGAATATTTCAGTAATTTTGTGGAAATTAGTTTTGGATTATGCTTGATTATATTTCCGGCCGCCTTGCGGAGCTTTCTCCTACCCGTGTTGTTATTGATAATTCAGGTCTCGGCTACAGCCTTGAGATTTCCCTCCAGACTTATGAGCAGCTGGAGGGTAAGTCCGAAGCTGTGGTTTATGTCCAGACGCAGCTGAACCAGCGCGACGGGACGAGCGTGGATTATGGCTTTGCCAGCAAGGATGAGAGGGAGTTGTTCCGGCTGATTACGGGCGTGTCGGGGTTCGGAGCGGCGTCGGCGAGGATGTTGTTGTCGTCGATGACGTCGGATGAGTTCCGGGAGGTTATTGTATCCGAGAACGTGAATGCTCTTAAGTCGGTGAAGGGCGTGGGTCTTAAAACGGCCCAGCGGATGATCCTGGAGCTTAAGGATAAGATTGTGAAGGGCGACGGGGCGAGCAGCGACGCGCTGTTTGTCTCCGACACCAACGCTGCCGCTGAAGAGGCTTCCAGCGCCCTCCAGATGCTCGGCTTCTCTAAACCCAACATCAACAAAGCTATCCAGTCCATCCTCAAAGCAAACCCCCGCGCCTCCGTCGAGCAGATCATCAAATCTGCTCTGCAGATACTCTAGAGTTTAATTATTTAGGAGTAGCAGTATCCCACCTGAGGACGTGGCCGCCCGCGGCCTATGAGCGGGAGGGGCCCACAAGCGTAGCGAAGTGGGAGGGACGAGCTACGAAGTAGCGAAGGTCCTCAGGAGGGATACTGCTACTCCTGACCATATATTAACGGACTGTTCCACGTGGAACGTTAGCGGCCGAAGTAGACGAGGAGGACGGAGATGTCTGAAGGGGAGACACCGGAGATGCGTGAGGCCTGGCCAATGGTGCGCGGGGCGTAGCGTTTGAATTTCTGGCGGCATTCGATTGTGAGGCCGGAGATACGGTCGAAATCTAAGTCTTCGGGAATCACCAGGTCTTCGAGCCGCCGCATTTTTTCTACGAGCTGGCGTTCGCGGTCTATATATCCTTTATATTTAAGATTGATCTCAACGGATTCTACAACCTTGGCGTCAGGGATATCGGTAAGGTCGTAGCGTACGAATGTTCCACGTGGAACAAATTGAAGAATGTCAATCAAAGATAATTCGGGCCGGGTAGCTATGTCGGCTATTCGCTTGGATTCAGACAGGGGGGCGGAGCCGGAGTCAGAGAGGAAATGATTAATGGCAGCCGCAGTCAAGTTGGTGGATTCGCAAAGGCGGGTCAAGGATGCAGCTTCTTCGTATTTACGGGCGGTCGCGGCATACCGTTCTTCTGTGGCCAAGCCTATCTCGTGAGCCCTTGGCGTCAGCCGCTGGTCGGCGTTGTCCTGCCGAAGGAGGATACGGTATTCGGCCCTGGAGGTAAACATACGATAGGGCTCGTCGACGCCTTTGGTGATCAGGTCGTCAATCAGGACGCCGATGTAAGCCTCGTCGCGGCGGAGGATGAACGGATCCTTTTCCTGGATAGAGAGCGCTGCGTTGATACCGGCAATCAGGCCTTGGGCTGCTGCCTCCTCATAGCCGGTCGTGCCGTTGACCTGACCGGCAAGGAAGAGATTTTCGACAACCCTGGACTCGAGCGTCGGTTTCAGCTGTGTGGGATCGAAGAAGTCATATTCGACGGCGTAGGCCGGGCGGAACACCCGCACGTTTGCCATACCTTCCATCGCCCTCAGTGCATCCATCTGAACCTCGAAAGGAAGCGACGAAGAGAAGCCCTGGAGGTAGTACTCGTTCGTGCCGTAGCCCTCAGGCTCAAGGAAGAGCTGGTGTGCATTGTTCTCCGGAAAGACACGCAGCTTGTCTTCGATGCTGGGGCAATACCTCGGGCCGCGGCCGTGGATCACACCGGTGAAAAGAGGGGAGTCGCCGAATCCCTTGCGCAGCCTTTCGTGAACTTCTTCGTTGGTGTGGAGAATATAGCAGCCCATCTGCTCGCCGGTCTGCTGGATCCGGGACGGAATGCCAAGGAAGGAAAAGCGTTCGGGGGAGGAGTCTCCGTGCTGACGAAGAAGGACGGACGTATCGACCGAAGTGATGTCGATTCTCGGAGGAGTTCCCGTCTTCATGCGGTCAGTCACAAGACCCCGTTCGACCAGCTGGGAAGTCAGGCCGTCTGAAGCGCGCTCCCCGATCCGCCCGCCGGAAAGCTGGCGGCGGCCGACGAAGAGTTTGCCCGAAAGGAAGGTTCCTGCGGTCAGGATAAGCCTCTGACACTTGAAAATTTGACCGCCAGCAGTGCAGACTCCGCAGATTTTTGAATTCTCAAAGAGAAAAGATTCCGCTAAATCTTCATAAATGGTTAATTTACAGGTATTTAGCAACACACATCGCCAGTTCAGGGAAAAACGGATTTTATCGCACTGCGCCCTCGGGCTCCACAGAGCGGGCCCTTTGGACTTGTTGAGCATGCGGAACTGGAGGGTCGACGCGTCCGTGACTATTCCGCTCATTCCGCCGAGCGCATCGATCTCACGAACGATCTGTCCTTTGGCAATTCCGCCTATCGCCGGATTGCAGGACATCTTCGCCACCGCGACGGAATCCATCGTGAGAAGGAGCACAGACGCTCCGAGGTGCGCGGCCGCAACTGCAGCCTCGCATCCGGCGTGTCCCGCGCCAATGACGATGATATCGAAATTACTTCCTGCCACTTTCCATCAGGAGCTGACGCTGCTCCAGGTAATAGTTCTCCTTCGCCCTCATCTGACGGATATCCTCTTCCGTGTGGTCGTCGTAACCTATCAGGTGTAGCAGGCCATGGACGATGACGCGCTGTAACTCTTCCTCAAACTCGGCTACATAGTAAACGGCGTTCTCGCGGACTGAATCGACGCTAATGAACAGGTCTCCGGACACCACAGGCTTGTGTGAGTAATCAAATGTTATTATGTCCGTGAAGTAGTCGTGGCCCAAATATTGCAAGTTTATGCCCAGTATATAAGGGTCGGAGCAGAAAATAATGTTGATATCTCCGAGTTTGCAGATCTCGCTCTCGGCAACGAACCGGAGCCAGCGATTATTGAAAAGTCTGTTTTTGTAGTCGAATTTGACGTCCTCGCAAAAGTACCTTACCATGGCGGAAAAGTGTTACACGGCGCAAATCTACAACAAAAATTGGAAATGAATTGAATAATTCATATATTTACGGCTTGAATGGACAATAAACAATACGCGATATGGAAGTAAAGAAATCAGAAAAAGCCAGTCTGGAGAACAAGAGGTTCTTGTTCGTCGAGATAGGTTTCGTTGTCGCTCTGCTGGCCGTGCTCGGCGCATTCGAGTGGAGCAGCAAGGAAAAAGCCGACACTTCTCTTCTTGCTGAAAACAATGAAATCATTGATGAGGAGATCATTCCGATCACTCAGGAAACCCCTCCCCCGCCGCCCGAAATGGCAAAGGTCCCCATCCTGTCCGACCAGATCGACATCATTGATGACGATATAAAGGTCAACGACAATATCATCAACCTTGAGGACGACGCCAACCTCGGTGTCGAAATCCAGGACTACGTCGAAGAAGTCAAGGAAGAGGTTGTGGAAGAGGAGACCATTCCTTTCCAGCTCGTGGAAGAGAAGCCCAAGTTCCAGGGTGGAGACGCCAACGAGTTCTCCAAGTGGGTGAACCAGCGCCTCAACTACCCTGACGTGGCCAAGGAAAACGGTGTCCAAGGCCGTGTTATGCTCCAGTTCACCGTAGGTACCGATGGTTCGGTCTCCGGCGTGAAGGTGCTCCGTGGCGTGGATCCTTCCCTCGACAAGGAAGCTGTCCGCGTGGTGTCGATGTCCCCGAAGTGGACTCCCGGCAAACAGCGTGACCGTAAGGTCAAGGTGACCTACACCTTCCCTGTGATTTTCCAGCTCCGATAGAAACAGCTAACATTCAAAAGGCGCTGACCAATAGATTCTTCGGCTGAATACCAGCCTCAGAATGACAACAAAGTCTGTCGAAAAACAGGAACTTGTCATTCTGAACGAAGTGAAGAATCTAACTGGTTGGCCTTTTTGTTTTCGATAGGGAATGGAAGAAAGAGCAGCAGAAAAAGCCGTATTCGTGGGAATCATCCGTCAGGGTGAGGACGAACG
>JAILIM010000065.1 GCA_024695285.1 Bacteroidales bacterium | reverse complement strand
GAACTTCTCGTTCGACTTGTCCGGTGGTTCCAACATCGTCAAGTACAATGTCTCCCTGAACGGCTACCGCAGCGACGACATCTACTATGCCGGTCCGGAGAACGACTACAGCAAGCTGAGCGTATCCTCCGCGGTGACCGCGAAGATAGGCAAATGGATTACCGGCACCGTGACCTTCAACGGCATGACCGGTTTCCGCAGGGGCAACTGCGGCTCCCTCACGGGCTTCCGTTCCGTCCCCGCCAACGCTTTCCCCGTTGCGGTCGGTATCTCCACCAATGATTCCGAGCTTGACGGCGTTTCCGCAGGCAACACCATCTACACCGTCTCGCGTGCGTTCACTACCAACCCTTATGCGCAGCTGGTGGACGGAGGCTTCTATACGTCCCGCTACCGCAGCGGAATGTTCAACGCGGCCATCGACTTCGACATGGGCTGGCTGCTGAAGGGGCTGAAGAGCCGCACTCTCGTGGATTTCGACAGCGAGTACTACCAGAAGGTGGGCAAGTCCAACGACTATATCGCCTACTACTGGAGTCCCGAGACGGATATCGCCGAAATTTCCACCCACGTGGGCACCAAGCAGGCGAGCAAGAGTTCAAAGGACACGTTCACGTACAACAACCTGAGTTTCTACGAGCGCCTCAGCTGGGACTGGGCTTCGGACGACCACAAAGTGGCCGCCGGGGCGCTGTTCTACCTCAGCGACGGCAGCAATGCGAACAACAGCTACTATGAGCGCCAGGCTTATGCAGTCGTGAACGCGAACTATTCTTACAGGGGTAAGTATTTTGCCGAACTGGTGGGCCAGTACGCCGGCAGCGGAAGGTTCGTGGCCGCCAACCGGTATGCGTTCTTCCCGGCCGTAGCCGTGGGCTGGCTGGCAAGCGAAGAAGACTTCCTGAAAGACTCTTCCTGGCTCGACAGGCTCAAGATCAGCGCGGATGTAGGCAACATCGGAGACGACGACATCTTCGGCTCCAAATACCTCTACAGGGCTTCCTACGTGAGCGCTTCGGGCGACTATTTCGGCCCGGCCACCGCCTACCAGTGGTTCGGCTCCGACAAGAGGGATTCCAAGACCACGACTATCAACCGCCTCGCCAACCATTCCCTGAAATGGCCCACTTTCTTCCAGGCGGACTTCAAGATAGACGCAAGGCTCCTGGGCTGCCTCGACCTCGGTGTCAACCTTTACTATACGAGCCACAAGGACCTCTTCACCGACACGTCCACTGAGTTCTCTGCCATGACCGGCCTTACCAACGTTTCGGTCTACAGCAACTACAATGAGAATGTCTCCGCCGGCATCGATTTCCTTGCCCGCTACACCCTGAAGTCGGGCGACTGGAAATTCATCGCGACTGCCGACCTGATGTCGTGGGCCAATGTCTATGCCAAATATGCCAATGACTACTACATCTACGACTGGCAGAGGGTCACGGGCACGAGGCACGGCTCCTACCGCGGCTTCGAGTGCATAGGCAAGTTCAAGAGCGAGGAGGAGATAGCGTCCAGCCCGCTCTATGTCCCCGACACCCGCGTGGGAGACCTTAAGTACAAGGACCAGAACAACGACGGCAAGATAGACGAGAACGACCGTATCATTGTCGGCAACACTTCTCCTCTGCTTCGCTACAGCGTCAATTTCGACCTGCGCTACAAGGCCTGGAGCCTCTTCATGGTCGGTACCGGATGCGCGTTCTACGACATTCCCCTGACCAACGAGTACTTCTGGAACGGCTGGGGCGACGGCAACTATTCCGCTTTCGTGCGCGACAACATCGGCGGGGATTATCCCAGGCTGGGCTACGACAAATCCGCCAACAACTTCGTCGCTTCCGACTTCTGGCTCAGGGACGGTTCGTTCTTCAAGATACAGACCGTCGAACTGGCCTACACTCTGGTGCCGAAGAACGCCAAAGTTGTCAAGAACGTGAAGTTCTCGCTCCGCGGAGCCAACCTGCTAACCCTGACCGGGGTCAAGTACGTCGATCCTGAAAACTACAATTCCGGAGTCACGACCTATCCTCTCTTCAGGACAGTTGCGGCCGGTGTCAAGATGGAATTCTAAAATGACTGCAGTTATGAAAAGGAATATATTAATCGCACTTTCGGCTTTATTCGCAGTTTGCGGCTGCAGTTTCCTCGAGTCCTTCCCGGACGGCTCCTACAATGAGGACAACTACTCGGAATACCCCACCATAGTCCGCGGTTTCATCGACAAGGCCTACAACCTCAGGCCCAGTTCCTACTATAACACTGAATTTCTGGGCATGGATGCCTGCTCGGACGATATGATGTTCCGCGACAAGTCCAACTCTGTCCGCCAGTTCGGCATTGGCAACGCCCACATGGGCAGCAATCCGCTGAACAACGTGTGGAACAGGGACTATGAGGCAATCTACTATGTGAACCTGTTCCTCAAGGACGATCTGGGAAGGAAGACACGTTACCTGGTCGACCCCGGTTCCAACGAGGTACTCCAGAAGTGCCTCCAGGGCGACGCCTTCGGCCTCAGGGCCTGGTACGGCTTCAATCTGCTGGAATTCTGGGGCGGCGAGGGCACCGACGGCAGGCTCCTCGGAGTCTATATCCCAACCGAGCCCGTGGACGTGGAGACATACAACGGCGCCGACCTGGTGCGTCCGACCTACGACGAAAGCGTGAAGCAGATACTTGCCGACTGCGACTCGGCGCTCCTGTATCTGCCGCCGGCAAACCGTGACCAGTATCTGCAGGGCGAGGCTTTCCACGTGACTGGCGCCATACGCTACCGCGCCCTCGACGGCGTCTCGATTATGGCGCTGAAGGCGAAGGTGCTTCTGACATGGGCCAGCCCCTCCTTCAATCCCACCGGCGACAAGTCCCGCTGGGAAATGGCCGCGAAGGCCGCCAGGGAGGTCATCGACTTCAAGCTGAACAAGGAGAGGGGAGGTCTGGATCCCAAGGCCAGCTTCATGTGGAACAACCCCAACACGCCTGAAATCATCTATCTCAGCGACATAGTCCAGAACTCCTCCTACGAGACCAACTTCTATCCCCTGGGCTTCGGCGGCACCGCCAACATTGCGCCTTCCCAGGAGCTCGTGGACGCGTTCCCCATGGCCAACGGCTATCCTATCACCGACCCGGCCTCCGGTTACGACAAGTCGCACCCCTATGTCGGCAGGGATCCCCGTTTCTATGCCAGCATATTCTATGACGGCTGCAACGTCATTAGGAACCAGTCGCCCTACACGCTGATGTACACGTTCGACGTGGCTGACGGCGGCAAGGACGCCCCCGGAGGCCAGAAGACTTCTCCGTCGGGCTACTATGTGAAGAAATACGTTTCCCTGGGCTGGAATCCCAACGACGTGAGCATACAGACCGCGCAGCACAGCATATTCTTCCTGCGCTGGACCCATATGTGCCTTGCCTTCGCCGAAGCGGCGAACCAGTTTGCCGGTCCAAATACGCCGGTTGACGGACTGACAGCAAAAGAGGCCCTGGCCTACGTGCGCAGCCGCAAGGTGAACACCGGTACCGAGGATGAGAACGGCGTAGGAACGGCAGGGGATCCGTACCTGGATGCCTGCGCCGCCTCCCAGGCCGCTTTCGACAAACTTGTCAGGAACGAGTGGAGGGTTGAGACCTGCTTCGAGGGCATACGCTTCCACAACGTGCGCCGCTGGGCGACGAGCGTGGATGAAATCAACGTCCCGGTGAGCGGCGTGTCCATCACGGCAGGCAACTACACCTATAGTGAAATTGAAAAGCGCAGCTTCCCGTCGCTGTGGGTGCCCATCCCCTACAAGGAGATGCGCCTTGCCCCCGGCATGATACAGAACAAGGGTTGGGAAGACTGGAAATAAAAGGAGTGAGTATGAAGATTATTACACGAATGACGCTTGTCCTCGCCGCCTGCACACTGCTTGCGGGCTGCTATGAGGACTATGTCAAGGACTACGACTATTCGACCATTTACTGCGCGTTCCAGTACGACCTGCGCACCTTCGTCGTGGGCGAAGGGGAGAAGTTCGATTTCACTGTCGGGCTTGCCGGAGTGATGCAGAACACCCGGGACAGGAAGGTCACCGTGGAACTTGCCCAGGACCTGGTTACGGCCGACCTGCCGACAGCCCTCGGCCTTACGGATTATTCTCCCTTCACCGCCTGGCAGGGCATGCTGGGACAGGGTAAGTTCGGACTGCTGAGCCAGGCCTATGTGACCAACGAGATCAAGGCCACGGGCGCGAACGCCCTTGTTCCTCTCCCTGCGAGCCACTTCGAAGTGTCGGGACTCGGGGATATGTGCATCAAGGCCGGCAGGCACACAGATGCCGTGACCATCAAGGCCACGGGCGCCTTCCTGACGGATCCCGACGCCATCGCCCCCAGGTATGCCCTGGCTTTCCGTATCACATCCGCCGATGCTGACAAGCTTCCGGTGGAGCGGTCCTTCGAGGTGATAGCCGTCAAATACGAATGCAAGTACTTCGGTTACTGGTATTACGGTGGGGAGCGCAAAGTGGTGGACAACATCACCGGAAAGGAAGTGTCCGTGGACAGCTATCCCTTCGCCGTCCCGCAGGACGATTCGAAGATCTACACCCTCACGACCACCGGTCCCAGCAGCGTGAAGACCAACAAGATAGGGCAGAAGAGCGGCTCCATCGAACTCCTTTTCAGCGGAGACGAGATAGTCGCGTCCTGCTCCGATCCCAAGGTGGTCATGGGCCACTGCTACACCAACGGCGCCAAGGCTATCCAGGACAGGGTCATCTACCTTAATTATTCCTACGACAACGGCGACGGCACTACTTCCATCGTCAGTGACTACCTTACATTCCGCAACCGCATCCGCGACGGCATAAGCGAGTGGCAGGATGAAAATCCAGAAAATTATGAGTAAGCGTATTACAGCCGCCCTGGTCCTGGCGCTCATCTGCCTCCAGGGCCTTGCCCAGCCCCTGAACAACACCAAGCAGCCGGGCTACAAGGGAATTTGGTTCACGCTCGGCCAGGAGTCCGCCTACGGCTACAAGTATTCCGGAGGCCTGGGCACCTACACGGTGAAGCACAATCCCATGGCCGTCTATGCTCCGGAAGTGGACAGGACCTACTTCGTCTACGGCGGCACGACCTCGGCCAAGGAGCGCCACCTGCTCTGCATGATAGGCTGCTTCGACCACAAGACCGGCCTCGTACAGATGCCGGTGTGCGTTTTCGACAAGGAAAAGGTCAACGATCCCCACGACAATCCGGCCCTGCAGATCGACAAGGACGGCTACCTCTGGGTATTCGTCAGCGGCCGTTCCAAGAAGCGCCCCGGCTTTATCTACCGAAGCGACAAGCCCTACGACATCAATTCCTTCACCCAGGTGCTCAAGCTGGAGATGACCTATCCCCAGCCTATGTACGACCCTGAGAAGGGCTTCCTCGTGGGCTACACCAAATACACCGGCAAGCGGCAGCTTTACTGGATGACCTCCGCCGACGGCACCGAATGGGACCAGGGCCACCACCTGGCCGACATCAAGTGCCCCGGCGACAAGCAGAGCGGCCACTACCAGGTGACCGGCCACGACCGGGCCCACGGCAAGATCGTGACCACCTTCAACCGCCATCTCAACGGCGACTGCGACACCCGCACCAACATCTACTATCTCCAGACGCTGGATTACGGCAAGACCTGGACCACCGCCGACGGGCAGGTGATCAGCACCCCGGTGACCGACCTGGACAGCCCATGCCGCATTCTGGACGCCCAGAGCAAAGGCCAGAACGTATATATAAAGGATGTGAACTTCGATGCGGACGGCAATCCCGTGATCCTCTACCTGACCAGCTACGGCCACCAGCCGGGCCCGGACCATGGCCCGAGGGATTTCTGGACGGCCAACTGGAACGGCAAGAAATGGATATTCAACCACATATGCCCTACCTGGCACGACTACGACAGCGGCAGCATCTGGGTGGACGGGAAGAAATGGACGGTGATCGTGCCTTCCGAACCGGGCCCGCAGCTGTGGGGCACCGGCGGCGAAATCGCCGTCTGGAAGACCTCCAATGCCGGTAAGAAATGGAAGAAGACGGCGATTCTGACCTCGGACAGCCCCTACAACCACGGCTACGTCCGCCGTCCCTACGGCGGCACCGACCCCTTCTTCTGCTACTGGGCCGACGGCAATCCCGACCGCATCACTCCTTCCCGCATCTACTTCTCCGACTCCAAAGGCAACATCTTCGTCCTGCCCTACGACATGACCGAAGAATGGCAGGCCCCTACGCCATGTAAATTTTAAACCATATCATCATGAAAAAGACATTGTTATTCCTATTAGCCTCCCTTGCGGTCCTGGCATCCTGCCAGCCGAAGGAGCCCGAGAAACCCGCCGACCCCACCCTTTCCGTGAAGCCGGAGAGCATCGTGATCGAGGCTATTGGCGGCTTCCAGACCATCAACGTTGAGGCCAACAATTCCTGGACGGCCGAGCTCACCAGCGGCACCGAATGGCTCACGATTTCTACATCTGCCTCCTCTTTCAGCGTGACCGCATCTGCCAATCCCACCCACCAGAACCGTATGGGTTCCGTGACCGTGAAGTCCGACAAGCTCTCCAAGGTCGTGTCCGTGACCCAGCTGGCGTCTCCCAACAACGATAGAATAATGGGGTCTCCCGGCAAAATGACCTTCGAGGCGGCCGGCGGAAGCCAGGATATCTCCATCGACGCCACCGTGCAGGTCACTGCTACCCCGAGCGAAAGCTGGATCAGTGTGACTCCTGGATCGGTGCAACCCGGTCAGTCAAAAATCACCGTCACGGTAGCTGAATACAAGGGCAGCACAATCCGCGAGGGCTCCGTCACTTTAGCTGGCGGCGACGCCCCGGAAATGTCTGTGATAGTGATTCAGAATCCTGCGGCATACATCACCGCAAATCCTGACACCATCTCCGCAGCTGCCGAGGGCGGCGAGTTCACCGTCAGCGTGAGTTCCAACGTCAATTGGACTGTCACAGCCGTTCCGGATTGGGCTTCAGTGAGCCCGAGCGGCGGACAGAACGCCGAGATCAAGGTCTCCATCGCTCCCAACGGTTCATCGGAAGAGCGTACCGGGGGTATCGTCCTCTCCGGCTCTTCAGCTCAATGCACAATAGGTATTGTCCAGGCTGCGACCGCAGTCACCGAGACTCTTCTCGCCACCTGGCGCTGCGACGATGCGGCCTACACCGACAGCCACAGCCCAGACTGGTCCACTCCCGGTGCCAATGACTACAGCCACGGCTCCGGCCTCGGAATAGCCCTCCCTGAGGAAGGCGCTCCCGCCGGCACCCAGATGACCTGGATCAGGAACACCGAGAACGAATTCCCGCTTGTCTATATCACCGCAGCCGAGGGCCACTTTGCAGTCAAGTCGACTGCAGCCAATGACGGCTTCCTCTTCAGCATTCCCGGACAGGACCTTAAGAAGGGCCAGGTGATCAGCATCGACTGCGGCCTCGCTTCCGGCGCCAACGCCCTTCCGAAGAACTGGGTTGCCAAGTTCAGGACGGCTGAATCCGCGGACTGGACCGTGGGCGAGTGCTCCAATGCATTCACTACTAATTCCGGCGTAATAGCACACATCCAGTTTGCAAAGACCAAGGACTACACGTCCCATTCCCGCTTCCTTGCCACTTACACGGTTCCCGAGAATGCCTCCGGCGCAACCATCCAGATCTTCGTCTGCGCCGCCGACGGCGAGACCATCAAGGGCAGCACGACCGCCGGAGCTACCATCCGCCTGATCCCGATCTACAACAGCGACAACGTCGCCGAGTATCCCGGCCCCCGCATTTCAATCAGGTAGCCGTAAAACGCAACCCCTTGGCTGTCAACCAAAACTGAATCTCCTGGGTTCCTTTTGGAGCCCAGGAGATTTCGTTTTGCTTCAGTTTCAGCTGCTTACGTTTTACGAACTTCGAAAAAGAAATCGAGCGTCTAGAGGCGCTCGATTTTCAGTTGCTGTATCTTATAGGTGTTGTCCTTGCAGGACATGAAGATCGTGACTACGAAGGTTTCGCCGCCGGCTTTGAGGTTGCCAAGGGCATACTTCATGTTGGCGCGGCCGGCCGTGTGGGTGATGTCGAAGCTGCGGGGCGTGTAGGAGTCGAAGAAAGACTTGACTATCTGCCTGGCCTGGGCGCGGCTGGCGTCGCTTTCGCGCGCAAGCACCGCTATTTCCAGGTTGTCGGCGAACCACGCCGAAAGGGCCTCGGAGTTGCCTGCAGCAATGTATTTGCTGACCGGCACGAACACATCGTCGCCGGAAGTTGTAGCCTCGGAGGAGGCCTGGCGCACTAACATATTCTGCGCCAGGGCCATCGGCCCCGACAGCAGCAAAGCGAGAATCGCAATACGCAAATACTTCATACCGTTCGCTTTTCTTTGCAAATATTAAGCCAGTTTCTTATTTTTGCACTTGATGCACATAACGCTGCTGACAATGGGCAAGACGGACATCCGCTGGGTGGCCGACGGCTTGGAGATGTACACCTCCAGGCTGGTACACTACGTGCCCTTCTCCGTGCGTGAACTCCCTGAGCTTAAGGGCGTCAGCGCCCTGAGCCGGGACCAGATAAAGCAGCGGGAAGGGGAGTGCCTCCTCAAGGCGCTCAAGTCCACGGACCACGTCATACTCCTCGACGAGCATGGCTCGGAATACACTTCGACTGAATTCGCCCGTAGCCTCGACCGCCTGATGCAGCAGGGCCGAGACCTCGTGTTCATAGTCGGAGGGGCCTACGGATTCAGCCCGGAAATGTACTCCAGGGCCGATTCCAAGCTGTCCCTTTCGAAAATGACGTGCTCCCACCAGCTTGTGAGAACGGTTTTTGCAGAGCAACTCTACCGCGCATTCACCATTTTGCGCGGGGCTCCGTACCATAATGAATAGACGGCGCAACATAAGGGACCATATCTGGCTGGCACTGGCGGTGCTCAGCCTCGTGCTGATGGTGTTCGCCGTGGCCACGCCCCGCGCGGTAGGCGACACCGACTCCGCGGCCCGCAAAGTGGAGCGCCGCCTGTCGCGCCGCATGGCCCGCCTGGACTGGTATATCCAGCACCCCCAGCAGAAGCTGCCGGAAGACATGGTGGTCTACACCTATGAGAACGACTCCCTGCTGGCCTGGCGCAACAAGTTCCCGCTCTACAACGACGACATAAGCTCCCGGGTGGTCGTGCAGCGTATCGCCAACCCCAGGGTGAACCTACGTTCGCCTCTGAGCTACGTGACTTCCGAGCCGGCGTTCCTGAATATCGGGCCCAACTGGTACATAGTCAAGATGCAGGAAAGCGAGGGCAGGAAAGAGATTTCCGGCCTGCTGATCAGTTCCACGCTGGACAACGTTTCGTTCAGGGGCGTGAACCCTAAGCTGCACCTGGGACACCGTTTCTCCGTGCGCCCGCTGACCTTCAGCGGCGGCAGCCCCGTCTCCATCGAGGGCAGGCCCGTGTTCAAGGTGCTGTACGACTCGCTGACGGGCGTGGTCGTGGCCAATGCCGCTCTGCTGTGGATCAGCCTCGCGCTTTTCCTGGCGGCTGCGGTGGCTTTCGTGTTCAGGCGGCGCACCCTGCCCAGGGCCCTTGTTTCCGTGGCAGGCATCATAATAGCCGTGGCCGCAATGTACTTCTGGGGCCGCAGCGCGCAGTCGGAGTTTGCAATCTTCTCGCCCATGGTGTATGCCGGCGGCTCGCTGCTGTTCTCGCTCGGCGCGGTGATTCTGCTGAACCTTGCTGTGCTGCTGTGCGTGACCGTGGTCTACCTGGTGCGGCGCAGCCTTTGGAAAATTATACGCACGAAGCGGGCTGCGGTGCTGCTGTCGGCGCTGGACGTGTTGCTGTTGCTGTCGCTGATTGCCTACGTACACGTGACGCTGAGCAGCATCATTTCGAATTCGAACATATCGCTGGAACTGTATAAGCTCGGCAGCCTGTCGGTGTTCTCCTTTGTGGTCTATGCCTCTTTCCTGTCGGTGCTCGCGGTAGTGCCGATGATGCTGCAGATGCTTCAGCCGGCGTTCTCGCGCGTGCTGGGCAGGCGTATCGATTTCTTCTCCGGTCCCGCGCGCGCTGCATATTCGCTGATTGCCGGTGTCTACCTGGTGGTCGCTTTCGCCGTGCTCGGCTTCGAGAAGGAGGAAGGGCGCGTCGAGGTGTGGGCCGGCAAGCTGGCGGTGGACAGGGATATTACCCTTGAGCTGCAGCTGCTTAAGGTGGAGCGGCCCATTGCGGAGGATGCCGTGATTTCGGCTCTTGCGTTCATCGACGGAGCCGAAGTTATCATCCGCAACCGTATCATCGACCACTACCTGCTGTCGGAATCGGCCGACTATTCGATCAGCGTGCATATGGTCCGCCAGGGCGTTTCCACGCCTCACGCTATAGCGGCTTTCGAGCACCTGACGGCCGAGGGCGTGCCAATTTCCAACGGCTCGTTCTTCCTCTGCTCCGGCACGCAGGAGGGCCCCGCGCGTTACGACGGCATCTTCACCTACTTCCACCCTTCGGGCCAGGTGGCGCACCTCGTGGTTGACGTGGAACAGAAGAACCTGCCGGACGGAAAGGGCTATTCGCGCCTGTTGAGCCTGGTTGCGACCAACCGCCTCAACGTGCCGTCGGCATACTCGTATTCCCGCTACCAGGAGAGGGACCTGCGCCTTTTCAAGGGCGAGTATCCCTATTCCACGCGCATGGACGACTGGATGTACGAAACGGTCTACAAAGACCGCGTGTGCCATTACGTGCGCGACGGATTCGTGCATTTCGTCAACGTGATCACGGACGACGAAGCCGTCATCATCTCCCGCCGCGAGATAGGATTCTTCAGCTATGTGGTGGCGGCGGTGTTCGCGGCGCTGGTCATGTACCTCCTGCTGCTGGGCCTCAAGCCGAAGCGCAGGGAGGAGCGCCCTAAGGAGCGCAGTTACTTCCGTTCCTGGATGTCCTGGACGCTTATGCTGTCGCTGATCACCGCCATGCTCGTGATGGCCGGCGTCAGCGTGTTCTTCGTCTACCGCCGAAACGAGGCCAACCAGATAGCGATCATGTCGGACCGCATCAACTCAATCCAGCTGCTCGCCCAGAACGGCCTGCGCGGCATGGACCTCAGGGACGTGCAGCACTCCTCGGAGCTCGTGTCTCTGATACAGTCCGTATCCGACAACACCGGCTCCGACATCAGCGTCTATTCCACCGACGGCCGTATCATCCTGAGCACCAATCCGGAAGCCCTCGACTACATGCTGCTTGGCTACCGCATCGACGAGGAGGCGCTGGACCAGATCACCCGCCTGAGCAAGCGCTACTTCATACGTAAGGACACGGTGGCCTGGCGTCACTACCACACAATGTACATGCCGCTCCTCGGCCCTGACGGCTCGATAGTCGCTATCCTGAGCGCCCCGTACGTGGAAGAGAGCTATGACTTCGAACGCGACGCCGTGACCCACTCGATGACCATAATCACGGTGTTCATCCTGCTCTTCCTGCTGGCCCGCCTGATGGAGTCCGCCGCGCTCGACAGGGTGTTCCGCCCGCTTAGCCTGATGGGACGCACGATGAGCCGCGCCGGCCAGGGAGCCCTGGAGCACATCAGCTACGGCCGTACGGATGAGATTTCCGCCCTCGTGGATGCCTACAACCGTATGGTGGACGAGCTGGACGAAAGCACGCGCAAGCTGGCGCAGGCCGAGCGCGACAAGGCATGGAACTCCATGGCAAGGCAGGTCGCCCACGAGATCAAGAACCCGCTGACGCCCATGAAGCTCCAGATACAGAGGCTGATCCGGCTCAAGCAGAAGGGCGACCCGAACTGGGACGAGAAGTTCGAAGCGGCCAGCAAGGTGCTTCTGGACCACATCGACGTGCTCACCGAAACGTCCAACGAATTCTCCACCATAGCCCGCCTCAATTCCGAGCCTCACACGGAACTCGACCTCGACTCTATGCTCCAGGACGAAATCTCCATGTTCGACAACAGGGATGACATACGCTTCACCTACATCGGAATGGAAGGTGCCGCGGCGCACGGGCCGAGACCCCAGCTGTCGCGCGTGTTCGTGAACCTGCTGGGCAACGCCGTCCAGGCCGTCGAGGGCAGGGAAGGGGCGGAGATCCTGGTCTCGCTTCGCAAGTCGGCAAGTGACGGCTACTACGACATTGTGGTCGAAGACAACGGCCCCGGCGTGACGGAAGAGAACATACCCAAGCTCTTCACCCCCAATTTCACCACCAAGAGCGGAGGCTCCGGCCTCGGTCTCGCCATATCCCGCAGCGTGCTCGACAGCTGCGGGGCGACCATAGATTACTCCCGTTCATTCGCCCTCGGAGGCGCCTGCTTCACCATTCATTATCCGGCCGCGAAACCGTAGAAATTATTTTTTCCTCACAAAGATTTTTTCTTTATCTTTGTACTGAAATTTACGGATAATGAAAATCTCTGAGGCCATATTCGCAGGAAGCAGCACGCGGGTTTCGCAAAAGCCGAAGAGAAAACTGCCGGAATTCGCTTTCATAGGCCGCTCCAACGTGGGCAAGTCCTCCCTCATCAACATGCTGACCGGCAACGGCAGGCTGGCGATGACTTCTTCGACTCCCGGCAAGACCAAGGTAGTCAACCATTTCCTCATCAACGACAGCTGGTATCTGGTGGACCTGCCCGGCTACGGCTATGCCAAGCTCCCGGACAAGATGCGCCGCGAGTTGAAGGAAGTTATACGCGATTACATCCACAACTCCGAAGAGATGGCAGTCCTTTTCGTCCTTGTGGACAGCCGCCACGACATCCCGGCCATAGATGTGGATTTCCTCTCGGAGCTGGGAGAGAACGGCATCCCTTGTGCTATCATATTCACCAAGACCGACAAG
This sequence comes from Bacteroidales bacterium, assembly GCA_024695285.1. The sequence goes on along the minus strand of JAILIM010000065.1, from coordinate 21,691 downwards.
CAGGGCCCCGTGGCCCTTCAGCGCCAGATAGAGAAAGACTGCGAGATCCTGTCCGGCACCTGGTCTGAGCTTCCCCCTATGTTCCGCACCAGCTCCGCCTCCGGAGCGGGACGCGATGAATTGCTGGACTACATAGACTCAATCCTTAAAAGCATCAAATAATATGATCCACACACATCGATTGGAATTGTTCGCCTGCAGGGCTTCCCGGAATTTCGCCTGCAAGGTCATCGACAATTTGAACGGTAACAACAGGCCCGACGAGGTGCCTATACATCTGGGAGATCTGCAGGTTACCCAGTTCAAGGACGGGGAGTTCCAGCCCTGCTTCGCTGAGAGCGTGCGCGGAGCCACCGTGTTCATCCTCCAGTCCACCTTCCCCCCGGCAGACAACCTTATGGAACTGCTGCTCACGATCGATGCCGCCAAGCGCGCCTCCGCCGACAAGGTAATCGCCGTCATCCCTTATTTCGGCTGGGCCCGCCAGGACCGCAAGGACAGGCCCCGCGTGGCCATAGGCGCCAAACTTGTGGCCAACCTGCTGACCGCCGCCGGAGCCGACCGCATCATGACCTGCGACCTTCACGCCGACCAGATCCAGGGCTTCTTCGACATCCCCGTGGACCACGTCTATGCCAGCAAGGTCTTCATCCCCTGCATCAGGTCCCTCAACCTCAGCGATATAGCCATTGCGGCCCCCGACATGGGAGGCGCCAAGAGGGCCAACTCCTACGCCAAGTCGCTTGGCGGGGAGAAGCAAGACTGCGGAGTCATCATCTGCCACAAGACCCGCGAGCGGGCGAACGTGGTGGCTGAGATCAAGGCAATCGGCGACGTCGAGGGCAAAAACATCTTCATAGTGGACGACATGATCGATACTGCCGGCACCCTGTGCAAGGCAGCCGACGTGCTCCGGGAGAAGGGCGCCGCCAGCGTGCGCTGCTGCGCCACGCACGGCATTCTTTCCGACGGTGCGCTCGAGCGTATCCATGAATCCGCCCTCGAAGAGGTGTACATCACCGACACCATTCCCCACCCGGAGCTCGAAGGCGACAGCAAGATCAAGATTGTTTCGATGGCGCCGGTGTTTGCCAGCATCATAAACAAGGTATATAACTATGAACCCATAAGCACCGATTTCGTGTATTGATATGGGTGCGACCATCATAGTGGCGGCTGCTGTCCTCGGCCTCGGGGTGCTAGGGATGTGTTTCAACATCCTTTTCCGGGGCAGGGATTTCCCCCATTATGACGTGGGTTCCAACGAAGAAATGCGCAAGCGCGGCATCCGCTGCTACAAGGACGAGGACGCCGCGCTGCACCAAACCGCCTGCGACGGAAACTATTCCGAAGCGTGCAAAGAATGTAAACTGTATGAGTCTCGTAGCGATAGTCGGACGTCCTAACGTCGGCAAATCCACACTTTTCAACCGTCTGGTAGGAGCCAGGCAGGCAATCGTAGATGACACCGCCGGCGTCACCCGTGACCGGCATTACGGCCGCTGCGAGTGGTGCGGCAGGGAGTTCTCCGTGGTGGACACGGGCGGCTACACCAGCAACTCCGACGACGTGTTCGAAACCGCCATACGTTCGCAGGTGCAGATAGCCATAGACGAGGCTGACGTGGTGCTGTTCATGGTCGAGGCCGCGACCGGCATCACCGACTACGACGCCGAGATCGCCGACGTGCTGCGCCGCTCCCGCAAGCCCGTGGTGCTCTGTGTGAACAAAGTGGACACCGGCGCCAAGATGTACGACGCCTACGAATTCTATTCGATGGGCCTTGGCGAGATCTACAGCGTCTCCGCAGCCAACGGCTCCGGCACTGGCGACCTGCTCGACGCCGTGGTGGCCGCGCTGCCTGCCGAGACCGAGACGGAAGACCCGTACAAAGATCTTCCCCGCATCACTATAGTGGGCAAGCCGAACGTGGGCAAGTCATCGCTGACCAACGCCCTGCTGGGGGTGGAACGCAATATTGTGACCCCGGTTGCCGGCACCACACGCGACAGCATAGAGTCCCATTACAACAAGTTCGGCCACGAGTTCATGCTCGTGGATACCGCCGGCATACGCCGCAAGGCGAAGGTGTCCGAAGACCTTGAATTCTACTCCGTGATGCGCTCCATCCGCGCCATCGAGCACTCCGACGTCTGCATCATGATGATAGACGCCACTTCCGGCATGGAGGCGCAGGACATGAACATCTTCTCGCTGATCCAGCGCAACCGCAAGGGCTGCGTGCTGGTGGTCAACAAGTGGGACCTTTTCATAAAGGACTCCAACACCATGAAGGAGTACGCGGCCGCCCTGCGTTCGCGCCTCGCCCCTTTCGACGACGTGCCCATCGTGTTCACGTCCGTGGTGAAGATGCAGCGTATCCAGGATGTGCTGGACGCCGCGGCGCAGGTGTGCGCCAACTATTCGCAGAAGATTCCGACGGCGCGGCTCAACGAGGTGATGCTCCCGATAATAGAGGAGACCCCGCCTCCCGCATGGAAGGGCAAGTACGTGAAAGTCAAGTATGTGACCCAGCTGCCGACGCGCTTCCCCGCGTTCGCGTTCTTCTGCAACCTGCCGCAGTACATCAAGGATCCCTACAAGCGCTTCCTTGAGAACCAGCTGCGCAAGAACTTCTCCCTTTCGGGCTGTCCCGTCCAGATTTACTGCCGCCAGAAATAGCGTCCGGCAATGCACTTGTCCCTGAAGTACGTTAAGGTAATTGTGGCTGGCCTGCTGGGCTCGCTGATTTCCGCCGCCGCCCACAATGCGGACTTCCTGCAGGGGCCGAACGGACGGCTGAGCTATGTGCTGCAGCTGCCGCGCGGCTTCGACAAGTCCCGGGACAAGTGCCCGCTGGTCATAGTGATGCACGGGATAATGTCCGGCAAGGACGTTCCCCCGATGCCCCGTTTCGCCCGCAAGCTGGTCCGCCAGGGATATGCGGTGCTGCGTTTCGATTTCAACGCCCAAGGCAGGAGCGACGGGGATGTGCTCAAGTGCACCATTCCCACGCAGATAGCGGATGCGCGTGCGGTTTATGACTACGCCCGCTCTCTGCCTTTCGTCAGCGGTGTCGTGCTGCTCGGGCACTCGCAGGGTGGCGTGGTCGCCGGCATGCTCGCCGGAGAGCTCGCCGGGGCGGCGCAGACAGTGGATTCGGCAGGGCCGGCAGGGGAGCCCTTGAATACGCGAATCGCCCCTGACGCGCTGGTGCTTCTGGCCCCCGGCGCTGTGCTGAAGGACTATGCACTGGAGGGGCGCTTCCTTGGGATGACGTGCGACCCGGCCGATCCGCCGGAATACGTGCAGGTCTACTGGTACAAGTTCAGCAGGGAGTATATCCTCTCGGCCCAGACCCTCCCCATCTATGAGGTGTCTGCGCAGTACCAGGGCCCGGTGTGCCTGATCCACGGCGACGCCGACAAGATCGTGCCCCTGAAGTACAGCGAGCAGTATCGCGACATCTGGCAGGACTGTGAGTTTACGGTCATCCCCCGTGAGAACCACCTCTTCTCCCTCCACCCCTCCCGCCTCGACAATCTCATCATCGACTACCTCCGCCGCCGCGTCCCCCCGAGTAGCCCATTTCCTTCCTGAGAGGCCCCTTTTCCCTCCCCGAGTTGCCAGTTGTCCTCCCGGAGTAGCCCCGCTCCCTCCCTGAGAGGCCCCTTTTCCCTCCCGAGTTGCCAGCTGTCCTCCCGGAGTAGCCCCGCTCCCTCCCTGAGAGGCCCCTTTTCCCTCCCGAGTTGCCTCCCTGACCAGTTCCCTGGCCCCGTCGCAACCCTTCGGTGCAGGTCCCCCGTACTTCCGGCGCAGGTCTGATTTTTTTAGGGGGTCCTGCGCCGCTCTCCCTGGGACCTGATGTTCAAGGTCTGAAATAACGTGGGGGACCTTGAACACCGAATATGTGTTCTGCGGGCCTCTCTTGCTGTTTTGGCGTTCAAGGTCCCGGCACTGAAAATGGACCTTGAACGCAATTAATGGCAGTTCCCATTTTTTTATTCTGCTTAAAGCGCTATATTTGCCCTGGGTGGGGAATGGTCCCCTCCTATGAATACTTAACCATATAGACTATGAGAATTGAAGCGAACCGGAGAATGCCGGACGGAAGTGTCCGGATAGTAGTGCCTTTCCACATCTGCCTGAAGGGCCTTGAGTGTGCGGTCCTCTGCCGCGACGATGAAGATTATGATGCTTTGGTGAAGATTATCTTCCTGTCTGCGAGGGCCTGTAACGTAATTGTCGTTATTTACATCGTGTTGTCCAACCACTATCACGTGTCGGTACTTGCGGTATCGGAAGAATCCGCCGATGCCTGTGGACTGGAAATCAAACGGCGCTATTCAATGTGGGTCAACCATAAGTATGGCGAACGTGGCATTCTGCTCAGGGCGCAAAGTTCCGCGCTCCCATTGAATGACCGATGGCATATTCGAAATGCGTTGGCATATATACCGAGAAATGCGCTGGACAATGGCTGTAATATCGACACGTATCAGTGGTCCGGCTACAGAGCAATGTTCCGCAGCGACGGCCCGGAGAATTTCCGTCCGGTGTCCGGGCTGACCAGGCGTGAGGCGAAGGCCATTTTCCACACGGGTGATATTCTTGACGGTGTGCCCTGGCTTATCGACGGGCAAAATGCTTTAGTCCCCCGCTCGGCGTGTGACTATGAATACCTTGAACAGGCTTTCGAGCACGACCAGGCCTTCTTCCTCAAGACCATCGGGTCTCTCAATCTGGCCGAAACCCGCTATGCGATTGAAGAAAAGCCATTTAATATGTTGCCTGATTCGGAACTGCTGAAGGCGGTCAATGATGAGTCGCGCAAATGGTTCGGGATGGATATCGGGGCCATGTCGCTCATGAAGAAATACCGCCTGTTACCATATGTTTACAGGACGTACAGGACGTCGGTGGCTCAGCTGGCGAGGGTTTTCTCCATCAGCAGGGAGCAGATCAGCCAGCTGCTCAGCACGTGAACTGATGTTCAAGGTCTGAAATAACGTGGGGGACCTTGAACACCGACTATGTGTTCTGCGGGCCTCTCTTGCTGTTTTAGTGTTCAAGATCCCGGCTCTGAAAACGGACCTTGAACATCATGGCGAAATTCCTCTTGTCTGCCGCTTTTTCCGGCGGCGGACCTTTTCGGCGCCGCTAACTTGTTAATCAGACAGCCGCTGATTTGTTAATCAGACAGCCGCTAACTTGTTAATCAGACAAAAGATTTTTATATTTGTAAGAATGCGGGAAAAGGAAGCACTGGAGCTGTATGAACTGCAGCAGATTATACGGGAAGGCGTCGAGGATGCCATCCCCGAGGAGGTGCTGGTGCGTGCGGAGATAGCGTCGATCCAGCAGCGCGGCAACGGCCATTGCTACCTGGAATTATGCCAGAGCGGACCCTCGGGTCCCGTGGCTAAAATCCGTGCCGTCATCTGGCGCTCGTATGCCGCCGCTGTCCTGGGCAAGTTCGCCGCGGCGACGGGCGCTCCGCTCCAGTCGGGAGTCTCAGTGATTTTCGAAGTCCGTGTCAACTACAGCGAGCTCTACGGCATCACGCTGGTCATCAGCGATGTCGATGTGGAGCACACGCTCGGCGAGGCCGAACTGCGCCGCCGCGAGACTATAGAGCGCCTCGAGAAGGAAGAGCTCATCGACCTCCAAAAGGAGCTGGCCCTGCCTGACGTGCCCTACCGCCTCGCGGTCATCTCCGCCGAAGACGCCGCCGGATACGGCGATTTCCGCCGCCACCTGCTCGAGAACGAATACGGCTTCGCGTTCGACGTGCAGCTTTTCCCCGCCACCATGCAAGGCGACACAGCCCCCGTTTCGATAGTCGCCGCCCTTGAGCGCATCGCAGAAGCCTCAGGTTTTGACGCCGCTTTAATCCTTCGAGGCGGAGGCTCCAGCCTCGATCTGGCGTGCTTCGACGACTATAACCTGTGCGCCGCGATCGCGCGCTTCCCGCTCCCTGTCTTCACCGCGATCGGCCACGACCGTGACACCCATATCGCCGACATGGTGGCCTGCGAAGCGGTCAAGACCCCTACCGCCCTCGCCGACCTCTTCATCGACGCCGTGGCGCAGGAAGACGAACGCATCCAGGACCTCGCGCACCGGCTCAGGATGGGCCTGCTGGCCGCCGTGAGCGCATCCGAGGCCGCCCTGGACAAGCGCCTACGCATCCTCTCCCTCGCCCTGTCCGGCAAGATTTCCGGCGGCGAGCAGAAACTCTCGGAACTACAGTCCCGTATATTCACATTCAATCCCCGCAAGCTGCTGGAGAGCGGCTACACCCTCGTGACCGACCCTACGGGAAGGCTGCTGAAAAGCGCCCGGGGCATTAAAGCCGGCGACGCGCTGGACGTGCGTTTCCCGGACGGAACCGTAAACTGTACTGTAAATGGCTGAATTCGACTACAAGAAAGCGATGGCGGAACTTGAAGACATTGCCGCCCGCGTCTCCGACCCCGCGACGGGCCTGGACGACATAGACAAATACATCAAGCGCTCGGAAGAACTCATCGCCGGGTGCCGCAAATACCTGCGCACTGCGCGTGAAAAAGTGGAAAACCTCGGAAAATGAAGAAGATATACCAAACCGACCCCTGGCTGGAGCCCTGGAAAGGCGCCATCGACGCCAGACACGACCGCATCCTCGCCGACAAGCGGAAGCTTGCCGGCGACCGCCCGATTTCGGATGTGGCCAACAACCACCTCTACTACGGCCTCCACAAAGACAAGGACGGCTGGGTGCTCCGCGAATGGGCGCCCAATGCCTCCAGGATCTACCTCATCGGCGATTTCAACAACTGGAAACGCACCCCGGACTACATTTTCAGCCCGGTGGGGCAGGGCAACTGGGAGCTCCGCCTCCCGGCGATGTTCCTCACCCACGGCGCCCTCTACAAACTCTGGATAGAGTGGCCCGGAGGCGGAGGTGAACGCATCCCCGCGTATGCCACGCGCGTGGTGCAGGACCCCGAGACCAAGGTGTTCTGCGCCCAGGTCTGGGATGCCGCCCCCTATGAATGGAAGCACCGCCGTCCGGGCCCGCGTCCGCACCCCCTCATCTATGAATGCCACATCGGCATGTCCGGCGAGGAGGAAAAGGTCGCAAGTTTCGACGACTTCCGAAAGACCGTCCTTCCGCGGGTGAAGCGTCTTGGCTACGACACCCTCCAGATAATGGCGCTCCAGGAGCACCCCTACTACGGTTCCTTCGGCTATCAGGTGTCCAGTTTCTTCGCCCTCAGCTCCCGTTTCGGCACTCCGGAGGAGTTCAAGCGGCTAGTCGATGAAGCGCACGCCGCCGGCATAGCCGTGATCATGGACATAGTACATTCCCACGCCGTAGGCAATGTCAACGAGGGCCTTGGCTGCCTGGACGGCAGGGAAGACCTGTACTTCTATCCCGGCGACGCAGGCCACCACCCCGCCTGGGGCACCCGCTGCTTCGACTACGGCAAGGACGAGGTCAAGTATTTCCTGCTCTCGAACTGCAAATACTGGCTCGAAGAGTACCACCTGGACGGCTTCCGCTTCGACGGCGTGACCAGCATGCTCTACTGGAACCACGGCCTCGGCGCCGATTTCGGCGACTACGCCCTCTACTTCAACGAAGGCGTGGACGAGAACGCCGTCAGCTACCTGGGCCTTGCCAACATGCTCATCCACGAAGTCAATCCCAAGGCCCTGACCATAGCCGAAGACGTGAGCGGAATGGCCGGCCTGGCCGCCCCCTTCGCGGCCGGCGGCGTGGGCTTCGACTTCCGCATGGCCATGGGCATAGCGGACCACTGGATCAAATGGATCAAGGAACTCTCGGACGAGCAGTGGAGCCCCGGGGCAATCTGGTGGGAACTGACCAACAAGAGGGCCGACGAAAAGACCGTCAGCTATGCCGAATGCCACGACCAGGCGCTCGTGGGCGACAAGACCATAATCTTCCGCCTTATCGACAAGGAAATGTACTTCAGCATGCGCAAGGACCAGCAGAACGACCTGGTGGACAGGGGAGTGGCCCTGCACAAGCTGATACGCCTCGTCACTGCCGCGACCTGCGGCGGAGGCTACCTCGACTTCATGGGCAACGAATTCGGACACCCCGAATGGATAGACTTCCCCAGGGAGGGGAACGGCTGGTCGTTCAAGCACGCCAGGCGCCTCTGGTCCATAGCCGACGACCCTGCCCTCCGCTACCACGGACTCGAGGAATTCGACGCCGCTATGGTGCATTTCCTCAAGAAGGAAAAGCTTCTCAAGGGCGCCCCGGAACTGCTGGTCGCCGACGAGGAGAAGAAAATATTGATTTTCCGTCGGGAAAACTGTATATTTGCGCTGAACTTCAACCCTCAGGGCTCTTTTGCCGACTACGGCTTCTCGGCTCCTGAAGGGGAGTTCGAGGGCGTGTTCAATTCGGACGAGCCCCGCTTCGGCGGTTTCGGGCGCCTCGCCCCCGGGGAACGCCACACGGCGCTTCCGCAGCGCAGCCCCAACGGCAACCAGTCCTATGACCACACCCTGTATCTGTACCTGCCCAGCAGGTGCGCTATCGTATTGAAAAAGCTATAATCGATATGGCATTCTTAAAATTCAACAAAAACGAACTGGTCAACCTGGCCTACTCGCTCAAGCGCGAGATCATTTCCGCCAACAAAACCGGAGCCTATTGCAACACGTCCATCGTGACCTGCAACACCCGCCGCTACCACGGCCTCCTTGCAGTGACCCTGGACCGCTTCGGAGGCGACCGCTTCCTGCTGCTATCCGCCCTCGACGAGAGCATCATCGTGAACGGCAAGCAGTTCAACCTCGGTATCCACTGCTACGGCGACATCTATGAGCCAAGGGGCCACAAATACGTCGTGGACTTCTCGGCCGACCCGGTGCCCCAGGTGACCTACCAGGTGGGAGAGGTGGTGCTGCGCAAGAGCCTCATCCTTTCCCCGGACAAGGACCAGATCCTGATCCGCTACGACCTGCTCCGGACCCCGGCGCCCGTGACGCTCATCCTCAAGCCCTTCCTCGCTTTCCGCAACATCCACGCCCTGACCAGCCAGAACGACGCCGCAAACACTTCCTACACCGAGATTCCCGGCGGCGTGTCGTTCCGCATGTATCCCAATTTCCCGGACCTGCACCTGCAGCTCAGCGACAAGGATGCCGAATGGAAGTACATGCCCTGCTGGAACAACCGCATCACCTATTCGGACGAGTTCCGCCGCGGCTTCGACTGCACCGAAGACCTCTTCACCCCGGGCGTCTTCAACGCAAGGCTCGGCAAGGGCGGCTCCCTCGTGTTCTCCGCATCCCTCGAGCAGGAGGAGCCCGCAGGCCTGAAGCGCCGCTTCACTTCCTATGAGCGCCGCACTCCCGAGATCTCCGGCTACCGCGACCAGCTGGTCCGCTGCGCCGACAGCCTCATCACCCGCCACAACGGCGTGGAGATGATCAACGCAGGCCTTTCCTGGATGTACACCGGCCTGCTGCGCGAGACTCTCCAGGCCCTGCCCGGCCTCACCCTCCACGGCCTCCATAGCCCGGCCCATTTCGAGGAGATACTGGACAACCTCGTGGCCGAAGAGCAGGAGCGCCTGCTGCGCCGCACCACCCAGGTGGAGGCCCCGCTCTACCTGGCATGCACCCTCCAGGCCTACCTGGACTACGGCGCTGACCCGAAGAAGGTGTGGAAGAAATACGGCGTCATCATGAAGGACGTCATCGACAGCTACATGCCCGGCTGCCGCAAGGAAGTGGCCATGCACCCGAACGGCCTGCTCTGGGCCCAGGTGGACGGCGTGGCCCTCACGTGGATGAACGCCTACATAGGCGGCAGGGCCGTGACCGAACGCGCCGGCTACCAGGTGGAGACCAACGCATTCTGGTACAACGCCATCTGCTTCGCGCTCGAGATGGAGGGCGCCTACGGCCCCAAGGGCAGCGCCTTCGTGGCCAAGTGGAGCCAGCTCAAGGACATGATAAAAGACAACTTCATCTCCACTTTCTGGAACGAAGAAAGGGGCTGCCTCGCCGACTACGTGGACGGTTTCGGCCAGAACCTGGACGTCCGTCCCAACCAGCTCTACGCCGTCTGGGTGAAGAATTCTCCCGTGGACGAAGAGATGGTGCCCTCTATCCTGAGGGTCATCGACGGCGAGCTCGTGACCTCCCGCGGCATCCGCACCCTCTCGCCCCGCGACGTCAAGTACAAGGGCGTCTATGAGGGCTCGCAGCTCGAGCGCGACCTCGCCTACCACCAGGGCTGCACACGCCCGTTCCTGCTCGAGCAGTACGTGGACGTGTCCCTGAGGGTGAAAGGCCCCGCGTTCATTAAGAAGGCCGAGTGGCTTGTGGAGGGCTTCTGGGCCGACCTCAGCAAGCACGGCGTCGGAGCCTTCTCCGAACTCTACGACGGAGATCCGCCCCACGAGCCGCACGGAGCCATTTCTTCCGCGCTCAGCACGGCCGCGCTCCTGACCGTGGAATATCTGTTGGACAAGCAAAAGGAGGTATAGACCATGAGAGTTTTGATGTTCGGCTGGGAGTTTCCTCCCCATATTGCAGGCGGCCTCGGCACGGCCTGCGAGGGCATAGTCAAGGGTTTGGCCCACAACGGAGTCGAGACCCTGTTCGTGATGCCCAACGCCTCCGGCGACGAAGACCAGAGCGCCACGACCATCATCAACGCCAGCGACGTGGCTGTGCGCAACGTCTCCGAGACGGTCGAGGAGTTCATCAACAAGGTCAAGTTCGTCTACGTGGATTCCAACATAGTCCCTTATGTGGATCCGGAAGAATATTTCGACGCCATCGAGAAGATGAAGAAGGAAGGCGTCAAGGAGACCACGGTGGGCTTCGGACAGAAGTTCAAGTTCTCCGGCAAGTACGGGGCCAACCTGATGGAAGAGGTGTCCCGCTATGCCCAGGTGGGCGGCACGATCGCCATGGAGCACATCGACGAGTTCGACGTCATCCACGCCCACGACTGGCTCACCTACCTTGCCGGCATAGCAGCCAAGGAGCTGACCGGCAAGCCGCTGGTGGTCCACGTCCACGCCACCTCATACGACCGCGGCGACGAGAAGCACATCGACACCCGCGTGCTCGACATCGAGACCCGCGGCATGATGGCCGCCGACCGCGTGGTGACCGTGAGCGACCTCACGCGCGGCATCGTGATCAACAAATACGGCATCGACCCCTCCAAGGTCGTGACCGTCCACAACGCCGTCGATTTCAGCGGCCGCGAAGACATCAGCGTGGAGCGCGGCGTGCGCGACAAGGTCGTGACTTTCCTGGGCCGCATCACCTTCCAGAAGGGTCCCGAATACTTCATAGAAGCCGCCGCAAAGGTGCTCAAGCGCACCAAGAACGTGCGTTTCGTGATGGCCGGCAGCGGCGACATGATGAACCGCGCCATACGCCAGGTGGCCCGACTGGGCATTTCCGACCGCTTCCACTTCACCGGCTTCCTCCGCGGAGCCGAAGTGCAGAAGATGTTTGCCCTTTCGGACGTCTATATCATGCCTTCCGTGTCCGAGCCCTTCGGCATCTCGCCGCTTGAGGCCATGCGCACGGGAGTGCCTTCAATCATCTCCCACCAGTCGGGTGCCGCAGAAGTGCTGAAGTACGCCCTGAAGGTGGATTTCTGGGATGTGGACGCGCTTGCCAACGACATCTACGCCCTCGTGTCCTATCCCGCCTTGACCTCCTTCGCCTCCAAGCAAGGCTACGACGAGGTCAATGAACTCAAGTGGAACGGCGCCACCGCCAAATTGAAAAAAGTTTACGAATCACTGTTATGAAAAAGTCAATCTGCCTTTATTTCCAGGTCCATCAGCCCACAAGGCTCCGTCAGTACCGGTTCTTCGACATAGGGAAGGACTCCCACTACTACGACGACTACGCCAACCGCACCATCCTCAAGAGAGTGGCGCAGAAGTGCTATCTGCCGATGAATGAACTGCTTCTCGAGGCCATCACCAAGAGCAAGGGCAAGTTCAAGGTGGCTTTTTCGATCTCCGGCTCGGCGCTCGAACAGTTCGACCGCTATGCCCCCGAGGTGCTGGACAGCTTCCGTAAGCTTGCGGCCACCGGCAAGGTGGAGTTCCTCTGCGAGACCTACTACCACTCGCTTGCCTCCCTGGCCGCCCCCGCCGAGTTCATCCACCAGGTGGAGAAGCACAAGAAGGCCGTCGAGGAATACCTCGGCGTCACTCCCGTGACCTTCCGCAACACCGAGCTCATCTATTCCGACGCCATCGCCCGCCAGGTCTATGACCTCGGATTCAAGACCATGCTCACGGAAGGCGCCCGCCACATCATGGGCTGGAAGAGTCCGGATTATATCTACACTGCCGAGTCCCAGCCCCGCCTGAAGCTCCTTCTCCGCAACTACCAGCTCAGCGACGACCTGGCCTTCCGCTTCTCCGAGCGCGGCTGGTCCGAGTGGCCCCTGACGGCCGAGAAGTTCACCGGATGGCTCAAGGAGGCGGACGGAGATATCGTGAACCTGTTCATGGACTACGAGACCTTCGGCGAGCACCAGAAGGCCGAGAGCGGCATATTCGATTTCATGCGCGCCCTTCCCGCGCAGGTGCTCTCGGACGGCGGCATGGAGTTCGTGACCCCCGCCCAGGCGGCGAAGAACATCAAGCCCGTGGCCTCCCTCGGCGTGCCGGATCCCATTTCCTGGGCCGACGAAGAGAGGGACCTCAGCGCGTGGCTCGGCAACGAACTGCAGCAGGATGCCTTCAACAAGCTGTATCGCCAGACCGAGAAGCTGGCCCTCATCGGCGATCCCGAGCTCTGGGCCGATTTCGGCCACCTGCAGGAGAGCGACCACCTGTATTATATGTGCACCAAGTTCTTCTCCGACGGCGAGATCCACAAGCGCTTCAGCCCTTACGGCACCCCCTACGAAGCCTTTATCAACTACATGAACGTCCTCAGCGACTTCATCATCCGCATCAACGACGCACAATAATTATTTTTTGTATCTTTGCGGCTTCGTACGTATTGATATTATATGCAGAACAACAGATTTGACGTTGGTGATCCGGCGTGGAAGAGCGTGATGGTCACGCGGCATTTGCCGGAAGAACTTTCAGGGCTTGAGACCCTTTGCAAGAACCTTTGGTGGTGTTGGAACGAAGACGCAAAGCTTCTTTTCAAAACTATAGACTCAGATATTTGGCACAGCTCCGGCCACAATCCGATGGCGATTTTGGACAAGGTCAGCCTCAAGCGCTACAACGAGCTGGCAAAAGACGTGTCTTTCCTGTCTAGCCTCCGCGCCGTCATGGACGAATTCAACCGCTACATGGAGTTGAAAAGCAAGCGCACGGAGCCTTCCGTGGCCTATTTCTGTATGGAATACGGCCTGGAGACCTCCCTCAAGATCTACTCCGGAGGCCTGGGCATCCTCGCCGGCGACTACCTCAAGGAGTCGTCCGACATGAATGTGAACATGGTGGCCGTGGGCCTGCTCTACCGCTATGGCTATTTCACCCAGCGCATCACTCCCCAGGGCAACCAGGTGGCCGAATACGACGCCCAGGACTTCCTGAAGATTCCCGCCGCTCCCGTGCTTGACGAGAACGGCAACTGGCGCACCGTGAAGATGGCGATGCCCGGCCGCGAGATGACCGCCCGCATCTGGAAGGTCGAGGTGGGCCGCACCGACCTCTACCTCCTCGACACCGATTTCGAGGCCAACCTCCCCGAAGACCGGCAGGTCACCCACCAGCTCTACGGCGGCGACTGGGAAAACCGCCTCAAGCAGGAAATCCTGCTCGGAATCGGCGGCGTGCGCGCCCTCCGTGAGCTCGGGCTCAATCCCACGATCTACCATCTCAACGAAGGACACGCCGCATTCGCCGGCCTCGAGAGACTCCGCGAGTATATGCAGGACCAGCACCTCGACTTCAACGAGTCCCTGGAGCTGATCCGTGCCAGCGGCCTGTTCACCACCCATACCCCTGTGCCCGCAGGCCACGACTCTTTCGACGAAGGCCTCCTCTCCAAGTATCTCGGCCACTATCCCGGCCGCTTCGGAATCGATTGGGACACAATGCTTTCGCTCGGAAAGATCCACCCCGACAATGCTTCCGAGAAGTTCAGCATGAGCGTGCTTGCCGCCAATTTGAGCCAGAACGTCAACGGCGTGTCGATGCTCCACGGCAAGGTGAGCCAGGACATCTTCAAGGATATGTACAAGGGCTACCTCCCCGAGGAACTCCACATCAGCTACGTGACCAACGGCGTCCACTACGCCACCTGGGCCGCCCGCGACTGGAAAGCCGTCCACTATAAGGTGTTCGGCCCCGAATTCCGCACCGGCCACTACGACAAGAGCTGCTTCGACCGCATCTATAAGGTCCCCGACGACGAGATCTGGCAGGTCCGCAAGCGCCTCAAGGACGAATTGGTCAAGACCGTGACCGAGCGCATCTCCGATCCCACGCTCTGCAGCCACTACACCCCCACCCAGATAGTCAAGATCAACGAGATATTCCGTCCCGACGTGCTGACCATCGGCTTCGCCCGCCGCTTCGCCACCTACAAGCGCGCGACCCTTCTGTTCAGCGACCTCGACAGGCTCGACTCCATCGTGAACAACCCCGAGCACCCCGTGCAGTTCGTGTTCGCCGGCAAGGCGCACCCCGCCGACGGCGCCGGCCAGGACCTCATCAAGCAGATCATCGACATCTCCAAGGAAGACAGGTTCCTGGGCAAGATAGTGTTTGTGCCCGGATATGACATCCGCCTCGCCAAGAGGCTCGTCCAGGGCGTGGACGTGTGGCTCAACAACCCGACCCGTCCCCTCGAGGCATCCGGCACTTCCGGCGAGAAGGCCGCCATGAACGGCGTCATGCACTTCTCCGTGCTCGACGGCTGGTGGGTGGAAGGCTACCAGGAAGATGCCGGCTGGGCCCTGCCCCAGGAGCGCACCTATGAAGACCAGCACTACCAGAACGAGCTCGATGCGGCCACCATCTACGCCACCATCGAGAACGAGATCGCCCCGGCATACTACAACTTCAACGACCGCACCCACATCTCCAAGGAGTGGGTGGGCTACATCAAGAACACGATAGCCCGCGTGGCCAGCAATTTCACCACGAACCGTATGCTCACAGACTACAGCAACCAGTACTACATCCCGCAGGCGGCCCGCTACAACGAGATTGCCGAGAACGGCAATGCCGGCGCCCGCTACATCGCGGCCTGGAAGCAGCGCGTGCTTTCCGAGTGGGACAACATACGCGTGGTGTCTTGCCAGCAGCCCGACGCCTCCTACGTGGTTTCGAAGAACGACCCCATCCATGGCGAAGTGGTCCTCGACCTCGGCCGACTCAAGCCGGAAGACATCGGAGTGGAAATGATTTTCGCGACCTCCGATTCCAAGGGCAATCTCCACATCCAGGAGATCAAGCAGTACGAGGTTATGGAATTCGCAGATGGCATTGCCCGTTACGCGACTTCCGTCGAGCCCGACCGCACCGGCATGTACCAGGTTGGCATACGCATGTATGCGAACAACCCGGCCCTGCCGCACCGCCAGGACTTCCCTCTGGTCAAATGGCTGTAGTAGCCACAGGCTTTTTCGACGGTGTCCATCCCGGGCACCGTCTTGTCATAGAGACTCTGCTTTCCGAGGCCCGCGCCAGAGGGGAGCAGAGTCTTGTGGTGACTTTCTGGCCGCATCCCCGGGCAGTCCTCCAGAGCGGGGCGGACTCGCTGCACTACCTGACTTCCCGCGCTGAGCGCGTGGAGATGCTGAAGGCGCTGGGAGTGGACGGAGTGGAGACCATTCCGTTCACCCGCGGTTTTGCGGCGCTCTCGGCTGAGCAGTACGTCCGGATGCTGTGCCGGGACTTCCAGTGCACGGCGCTGGTACTGGGCTACGACACGCGCTTCGGCGCGGAGCAGGCCGGACCTGAGGAGATAGCGGCGCTCGCCGCCGGGATGGGGCTGGACGCCGTGATCACGCCTCCGGTGTGCGTGGACGGCGCGCCCGTATCGTCCACACGCATCCGCGCGGCCCTCGAGGCCGGCGACGTGGCTCTCGCCTCCCGACTCCTCGGCCGCCCCTACCGCCTCCACGGCGTCGTGGTGCCCGGCAACCGCCTCGGCCGCACCATCGGCTTCCCGACGGCCAACATCAAGCTCTACGAACCCCTGATGTGCATCCCCCGCAACGGAGTCTACAGCACTTCCGTATTTGTGGAAAAACAAACTCCGTACAGGGGAATGACAAATATCGGAGTACGTCCTACCGTTAGCGACAAAGAGCAGCTGACGATAGAGACGTACATATTTGATTTCGATGAAATGATCTACGGCCTCGACCTCACCGTCGATTTCATCTCCCGAATCCGCGACGAACGGAAGTTCGCCTCCCTCGAAGACCTCCGCTTCCAGCTCACCTCCGACGCCGCCTTCATCCGTACCCTGTAATGTGAGTTTTTTTTTTGCTGGCAAATATGTATATTTGTCAGTACTATGAGACATCTTTATCCTTTTGTGGCCCTGCTGTCGGCATTGCTGGTGGCGGCGTGCACGCCGAAAAAGACGGACATACCCGTAACAGGGGTAACCCTCAGCCCTTCGGCCCTGGAGCTGAAAGTCGGTGATAGCAAGACTCTTACAGCGACCGTAGCCCCTGATGATGCAACCAACAAAGAAGTAGAATGGTCCTCCAGCGACAAGACCATGTCCGTCATTGCGCTGCAGGACGGACTCGTCCGGGCAATCGCCAAGGGCAGTGCCACCGTCACTGTCAGGACAGTGGACGGCGGCAAGACCGCGACATGCTCAGTGACCGTGAAGGACGCAGGCAGCCCCGACAACCCCGATAATCCGGACAAGCCTGATCCCAAGAATGAGCCCGAAAAGATAGACCTCGGCCTTCCTTCCGGCACCATCTGGGCCGACCGCAACCTCGGCGCCGACAAGGCAACCGATACGGGCGATTACTACGCCTGGGGCGAGACGGAAATAAAGTCGAAATACACCTGGGGCAACTACGCCTGGGGCAATGAAGACGCCTTGACCCGCTACAACGGCACTGACGGTCTGGTTAGACTCAAGCCCGAGGACGACCCGGCAGCAAAGCTGCTCGGCGGCAAATGGCGCATGCCCCTCGCCTCCGAACTCTACGAACTGGACACCTTCGTAATCCCTGAATTTGTCACTGAGGGCGGAATCAAATGCATGAAAGTCACCAATGGCGGCAAGAGCCTCATTCTCCCCGCCGCGGGCATCAAGGAAGAAGCCGTGCAGGGCGAAGGCCACACAGGCTTCTACTTCTCCAGCACGCTCTTAGCATATGCGACCGGAGGCACCAAAAAGGCAGTGCAGAAGCATGACTATGCATCTGCCATCGGCCTTCTTTTCGGAGATGGCAGTGGCGTCACCATCCTGGACCGCTGCATCGGCTCAGTCGTCCGCCCTGTCTATGGCGACCTTCCGAAGCTGACGACCGGCCTCACGCCTGAAAATTCCGTCTACGAAATGATGGAGGGCGACGTGGTGGAGCTTAAGGCAAGCGTGACCCCGTCCGACGCCATGTTCGGCTGCGTGATGTTCAATCCCAGGGATCCGTCCGTGGTAGAAATCGACCCCGAAGGCAAGGCCTGGGCCGTAGGCGCCGGCGAGACCATCGTGGATGCCATAACCCTGGACGGCTTCGTGAAGATGGGCCTGCTGACCGTCAAGGTGTCTTCCAAGGAGATTCCCGCCCAGTCGGTTTCCGTGGCACCGAAATCAATTGAAATTGAGGTCGGCGAAGTCGTGGCCCTGAGATGCTCGCTCCTCCCCGAGAACTGCACCGACGAGGTCGGCGAATGCGAGCTGTCCGACGAAAAGGTAATCAAACTCATGAATTCCGTCGATATCGACGCCGGACCGAACGATGTCTTTATCTGCGGCCTCTCGGAAGGCAGCGCTACCGTGAAGATAAGCACGGATTTGTCCGAAGTGTCCACTACATGCCAGATCAAGGTCCGCAAGCCTTCCTACAAAGCACCGGAAGCCGTGGATCTCGGACTCAAGTCCGGCCTTAAATGGGCCTCCTTCAACCTCGGCGCATCCGAAAAAGCCGGCGCCGGACTGAAGTTCGCTTGGGGAGAGACCAAGCATAAGAGCGAATTCACTATAGACAATTACAATTCCGGTCTGGATTCCGAGGATTATGGCGTTCGCCCCGGCGATCTGATGCCGACTGCCTGCGATGTCGCATACAGGCAGCTCGGCACCGGATGGCGCGTTCCCACATCCGAAGATTTCGTGGAGCTTCTGAACTCCTGCACGGTCACGGAGCAGACCGAGACCATTGACGGACACCAGGTCGAGGGCCTGCTGTTCACAAGCCGGGCCAACGGGAAATCCATATTCCTGCCGAAGACGTCCTGCTGCATCAACGAAAACGTGAGAACTGACTGCTATTTCTACTGGACTGCAACGCGGGGGGCCTACGAACCCGAGATATTCACCGGCGACGGTTTCGAAGAGTATGATTACGAAAGAGGCTGCTCACTTAGGCCGGTGTACCAGGATCCGCCCTACAATAATCCCTACAGGAGCCATTCCTGGGTCGATCTGGGCCTCAGCGTGCTTTGGGCTACTGAGAACGTGGGCGCCACACCCGAGAACCAGGCCGGCGAGCATTTCTCCTGGGGCGAGACCAATGAATGGAGTGTCTACACAACCAACGCCTATTCCTGGTCCAGCTACAAATTCAGTGACGACCTGGGCAATATCACCAAATATGACGGAGCCAGTGATTCCCTTGCTGCTGAAGACGATGCGGCAACCGTCAACTGGAAAGGGGACTGGCGCATGCCGACCTGGGCAGAGTTTTATGAGCTTATAGCGAATTGCGATATCTACCCGGCGAGCGTTGGCGGCGATCCTTTTATCCAGGTGGTCAGCAAGGTCAACGGCGCCCGGATGCAGCTGGCATTTGGCTACATTGCCGAAGAAGGTAATTTTGGCGTTGAGGCATATGGGCTTGACACCTATCTTTGGGCCAAGGACCGCAGTGCATATATTGATGCCAAGGAGGCATTGATGTACTGTTTCGTGTTGAATAGTAATTATATGTGCTATATCTATCGCTATTATGGCGGTTTTGTACGCCCCGTGCTCCCCAACCCCAACTACAGGGGCGGAATAGTCGGAGGAGCCCAGGGCGGCACCGACAACATCAGTTTCAAGGATTGGGCTTTGTCTAAATAGAACCTGTTATGAAAAGATACTCAATATATACAGCCATTGCGGCAGCGGCAATCGCCGCATTCTGCTCCTGCACTCCGAAGGAGAATGTGGAGACAACGCAAATGACTATTACGGCCGTGCGTGAGAGCTGCGTTTCCACGAAACTTGGAATTGAAGGCCCGGACCTGGTCTGGCAGGACGGTGACCGTATTGCCATGACCTTCGGCAGCTCACGGAGCATGTTCTCTTATTCGGGCGCTTCCGGAAAGGAGTGCGCATTTGTCGGGGATCTGCTCACGAATTTATATTACCCGGACGGAGAGACTTATTATGGAGGTGTATATCCCGGAGATTTGGCTGAGTATAGCGCCTGGCAGATAGGCCGTTACTGGGATGGTGACGACGGTTGGGGAGTTGTTGAATATTTAATAGTTTATAACGAACAGCGTGCCGTGGAAGGCTCTTTCGATCCGATCAGTTTCCCGTGCGTCGGACGTTCCAAGATTGCTTATATTCAGTTCTACAATGTGTGCGGCGGGGTTGGCCTCCGTTTCTCAGAGGGTTGTGAAAAGTATAAAAGCGTGACCTTCCGAGCCAACGGACTTGAGCTGATCAGCGGCAACGTGGACGTGCGTTTCAATGACAGCCATCCTGTACCGTTTGTGACCGATATTTACAACGCTATGTCTGAAGTCACGCTTGCTGCTCCCGAAGGCGGATTCAAGCCTGATACTGACTATTATATCGCGATGATTCCCTGTACACTGTCCAAAGGTTTCTCCCTGCTTTTCACAGACAAGGACGACAGGATTGCGGTCAAGCGCTTTGACACGCCCCAGATAATCAGGCGCTCCGAGTTCGGCATGCTCGGCAAACTTGATACAGGCCTGGACTGGCACGAGAATAATCCGGGAGAGCCGGACATCAGCATCCTGCAGAAGAAGCAATGGCTTTATACTGATTTTAATACAGGAGCGAAGTATATATACGATTTCGGTTATACATTCCCTGGCTACAGGCACATCATCGACTATGGAGAGACGGCCATTGACGGCGGCGGGAACGAAGTTTCATTCTACAATAACCCTTATGGCGAATTACAGTGTGATTTTGGGGGGTTATACGAATACCTTGTTTTCCATAGTATCACGGAGAAATCCATCGTGTTCAGCAGGTTCGAGAATACTTTATATTCCTATACATCCAGGCTTCAGAATTGCAAGTTGACCGCAATTGATCCTCCGGTTGATTTTTCATACTCGGGCATGTTCCTGGGCGTGGATGGAGCGATTTCCGAAATAATACCGAGCGCCAATGAAGAGTCTATCCGGGAGATGTGGCGAAAGCTGGCCGAAAAGCACGGTGGCAACGTTCCTGTGGTTTATCTCAACAAGAAGGGTTTAGCTGAAGACTACAAAGACGTGGACGTAAAGGACAAGGTCGTTATTGTCCACAGGGGCGAAATAACTTTCGCCGAGAAGATCCAGAACGCCATGGACGCCGGAGCGGCCGGCATCCTGTTCGTCAACAATGATGATGGGATAGTCTATGCCCATGTGGAGGGATATGAGTATTTCCCCAGCGGATCCCTGCGGCAGGAGATAGGCCCGAGCCTTGTTGGCAAGGATGTGGCCCATATCTACAATCCCACCATTGAAGAAGCAAGGGCGTACTTTACCGGACGTCTTAAGAAGTAGATTCTTCGCTGCGCTAGATTCTTCGCTGCGCTCAGAATGACATAAGGGCTCAGAATGACATACCACTGGAGGCCGGGAAACCGGCCTCTTTTTTTGTAAAAAAAATAGTGGTATCTTTGCAGGCTATGTTGACATCGAAAGAAATACGCCGTAAATTCTTGGAGTTTTTCGCCTCCAAGGGACACACGATAGTGCCCTCGGCACCCATGGTGGTCAAGAACGACCCCACCCTTATGTTCACCAACGCCGGGATGAACCAGTTCAAGGACATCTTCCTCGGGAACTCCCAGCCCAAGTTCAAACGCGCCACGGACAGCCAGAAATGCCTCCGCGTGAGCGGCAAGCACAACGACCTGGAGGCGGTGGGCCACGACGGCCGCCACCACACCATGTTCGAGATGCTGGGCAACTGGAGTTTCGGCGACTATTTCAAGACCGAGGCCATCGACTGGGCCTGGGAACTCCTCACCGAGGTGTACAAGATTGACAAGACCAAACTCTATGCGACGGTGTTCGAAGGCGCGGCCGACGACGGCACCACCCTTGACACCGAGGCGCAGGAAGCCTGGCTCAAGCATCTTCCGGCGGACCACGTCCTCACGGGCAACAAGCACGACAATTTCTGGGAAATGGGCGATACGGGCCCCTGCGGCCCCTGCTCGGAGATCCACATTGACCTCCGCTCCGACGAGGAAATCGCAAAGGTTCCCGGACGTGAGCTCGTGAACACCGACAACGACGAGGTGATCGAAATCTGGAACCTC
>JAILIM010000025.1 GCA_024695285.1 Bacteroidales bacterium | reverse complement strand
CACGGCCTGGTGATTCTCCAGCACCTGCACTTCTTTGACCTTGTCGGCCGACAGGTTCTCACTGGCCAGCGCATACTGGCTGCCCATCAGGTCCATCCCCTCGATATAGAACTTATTGATGGACTTTCCCTGATACTCAATCGTTCCATTGGACTTGACCTCCAGTCCCGGCATCTTGCCGATGACATCTGCGATGCTTCGGTCCTGCGCCTGCTTGAACCCTCCCACGGAATACGTCAGCGTATCACCGCTCTCCCTGATGCGCTCCGCCGTAACGGCAACCTCCTTCAGTTGGAAGCCGCCCGGCTCCATCTGGATCAGCTGACCATCCCTGAATTCTCCGGCAGACAGATTGACCGTCTTATAGCCCAGAAAGCTCACAGACAACCGCTGCATCCCGTCCGTCTTTTTCAGCAGAAATGTGCCATCCTCTCCGGAGATGGCGTAGCTAAGAACCTTTCCTTCCGGCCCGTAGGCGACCACGTTGGCTCCCTGGAGCGCCTTCCAGGTTTCATCCTCCACCTTGCCGGTGCCGGGTGCTTCCTGAGCGGAAGCCCCCAGCACCCATAGCAGTAGTGCAAGCAGACAGGCAACCTTTTGCATCTTATTCCAGATCTAGGTAGTTGTTCTTCGGACGCTCGGCATCCATATCAATGTCTTGCCCGTCGGCCGACACTACTTTCACGACCGTCTTGTCATCGATGCCCATCTCCCTCAAGCGCTCGTTCAAAGACTGCCCATTCGCTTTCTCCCGCAGGGTCAGATACTTGCTCCGGGTGCATTTGACCGCATCCTTCGTGCTCATCAGCGCCACCTGGGCATCGGCGGGATTCTGTTCCAGACCCACTGCCGTGAAATGGAAGAGTCCGTCGGCATCCTCTGCGTCCAGGATCAATCCGGGCAGACCGCCCAGGATATACGGACCGTAGGAAAGCGGGATCTCCGGCGCGAACCAGACCGTCCAGTCGCGCCCGTACAGCCGTGTCTTTGCCTGTAGGCACGCATAGCCACAAACGGTGGAATCCCTGTCCGTCATTTCCCATGACAGGACGGGGCGTTCCTCCTCATACCATAGTTTATCACCGCCGACTTCATTCCGGTAGGTGTATTTGCTTCCCTGCGTGGCACTTACAAGAACCTCCAGCGGGTTAGGATTCGGGAATTGGGTCTTAATGGACTTAAGACGCCCCATCACGGCGGTAACATCATTTATGCTGGTCACTTCATTCACCACCTGTTCCCGTCCCCGGTTGCTCGGATTGTAGAATACGGCGTTTTCGACCCCGATATCCAGATGCCAGCGGTAAACCTGTCGCTGGGGACCATACTGTGCGTCGCAATCATAAGTAATGCGGTACTGCGCATTCTCCTGCGCCCCGGCAACCAAAGCCGAGAGCATCATAGCCAATACAAGGATTCTTTTCATCGTTTCTTAATTTTAATGCTGCTGCAAAAGTACATCCATCATCCTGTAATGATGGTTAACGGACTGTTAAGGAAGTGTTAACAAGTGTTAACGGCGTTCCGGAATCCCTTGATTCTTGCTACCTTTGTACCGTGAAGCCCCGGAAATCATATCTTCTGATACTTCTCGCCGTCCTTGCCCTGACGGCCATCGCCGCGTATGAACTCTACTGGATCAAGGGCCTGTACAAAACCCGCAGGGAGGCGGCAGAGTCCGAAATCCGGGTTTCCATCACCTGGGCCGAGATGGAAGAGCTTACCTCAAGAAGGAAACAGGCTACCGACAGCATCCGCGTCATAGCCCGTGTATATAGTGGCACCAATGCCAGGATTTCGAAGATTGTCTCCTCGAAGTTTGCCGCTCCCGGCGATTCCATTCCCGAGTCCATCACTGTCACCAAGATGGATCAGCCGCTGGGCCTGGACCTGTTGGAAGACAATACCGGGAGGACAAACCTGCCGGCAATGGACAGTATTCTCGTGCACCGGCTGGACTCCCTGGGTTACCCGCTGGCGCATCGCCTTGTCTTAATGGAAGGGGAGGAAGTGCTGGACGAAACCACAAGCCCCGGCTATGTTCCTTCCTCACGGGATGACCTCATCCAGATGACCTCCATTGCCAACAAAGGTGCTACCTACGAACTGTCTTGCGAACCGCTTTTCAACTCAGTTCTGAAGGGGATGAGAGGCGTCTTGCTGATGTCCATCGGCATTCTCCTCATCCTGGCACTTGTTTTCTTCCTGATGATGCGGGCCCTCCGGAAACAGCGGGAGCTGGACGAAATGAAGTCCGACTTCACCAGCAATATGACCCACGAACTCAAGACTCCGATAGCCGTTGCCTACGCAGCGAACGATGCGATGCTAGTCTATGGCCTGGACAGAAATCCCGCCAAGCGGGAAGAGTACCTGAAGGTTACACGGGAATCCTTGGAGAAGCTGAACGGAATGGTTGAGCAGATCCTCTCAATGTCCATGGAGAACCGGGAGCGCCTGGCCCTCCGCATCGAGCGCACAGAATTGCTACCGCTGCTGGAGTCCGTTGCCGCACAAGCACGCCTTAGCGCCGGCAAACCCTGTGAAATCAGAGTTGAAGTTTCCCCGGAGTCCCTTTCGGCCGATATTGATGCCGCTCTGATATCAAGTGTCATCGCTACCCTCCTAGATAATGCTGTCAAGTATTCTATCGATCATGCAGACATCCGGATTGCTGCAGAGGAGAAAGATGGCCGCACCATCATCTCGGTCAGTGACAACGGCATCGGCATCTCTCCCGATAAGCAGGCCCATATCTTCGAGAAATTCTACCGCGTCCCCACCGGCAATGTCCATGATGTCAAAGGGTATGGCATCGGCCTCTTCTTTGCCAAGACCATTGTCGAGAAACACGGCGGACGCATCTCCGTCCACAGCGAACCCGGCAAGGGCAGCACATTCACCATTGAGTTATGAGCCACCGCGTACTGTTAGTAG
>JAILIM010000034.1 GCA_024695285.1 Bacteroidales bacterium | reverse complement strand
GACGAATCTCACATCTATGTAACCAATCTGAGAACTGGCAGCAGATACCACATCTCAGTCATTTATCCGGCGGCTCTCTACGTGGATGTATATAGAGTGCTGGATAACGGAAAAGAAATTTTACCCTGGGTGTGATAGATTTCGTTTGCAGCTCCGTCTTTATATCGTAACTTTGCAAACCGAAGCGGTTTTTATGAGCACCTGAAAATCTTTTCCGACCATAACATGTAACTGAACAAGCCCGGACGAAGGTCCACTCTCAGGGAGCACTGCGCCCTGACGCGAAGGACCGGGTGGCCGGGAAGTTCATTGAAATACGTTACTGTTATGGCAAAAGCTTATCAACTTGTGGCCTGGACCGAGAAGGGGCAGGTCAGAATGATTCCCAGCGAGGTTACCACGTTCATGCATGAATCCATTGACGAAATCGACAGAATCGGCGACAAAGTCCGGTACGGGACCCGGTTCGAAGTCTCGGACCTCCTGCAATTGAGCAGTGCTTACGAGAAGTTCGGGCGAGCGCTTTTGGATCTGGGAAGATACGAGGACGCGTTCTTCCAGTTTGCACAGGCCGCTGATTGTTGCTGTCACTCCGAGAATAACTGGACCTATAATGATGAGTTCGGTGCTTCTCTCTGCCGCCCATTGCGGGGAAGATTCTTTGCGATGTTCTGCCAGTGCAAAGTTCTGGTTCGGAAATATCCGAGACTCAAGTATTCGTGGGCCGAAACCGGCCTGGACAGGACCCTCGACTGCGTTACCGAGGTTGACCAGACCCTTGCGATGTGCAGGGCCGATGAGGTTCGGGAATGGAAAGAGAACTGGGAATTCACGAAGGCTCTGAACTTCGGAAAGAATGAAGTCTATTGCCGTCGCCGGGGATAGACTACAAGTTCCGAAAAGTTAGTATCTTAGTGGAGTAATTGAACTGAGTATGAGTATCTGGACACTTGCGACATTCGTAACAGGCCTGATTATTGGCGTTTCCTGCACATCTGTTGCAGATAATTCACTGAAGGCGGACGGGATTGGACCCGTTCGCCTCGGTGCCGTTATAAACAGTCTTCCGAAATCTTCGGAGGGCTTGTTCTGCATATTGTTTCTGCGGAAGATGCTGCCAAACGTCAGGAGCATGTCGGAAAAGATGTCGGAAAAGATGTCGAAAAAGAACTCACTGAAAGACAGCTAGTTATTATTGAATTAATCGAACAAGATCCCTACATCTCGGCCCAAAAGATGTCGGATAAAGAAATGGTAGCGGCAAGGACTGTGGAAAGAGATTTAGCTCAATTAAAAGACCTTGGTGTTCTCTCTCGTATGGGGGGGACGAAAGGATGGATACTGGAAGATAAACAAAGAGCTGCTCCCATCAATCTTCGCCCAATAAATCTTCTCTATTAAAAAGGGCAAGCCCCTGCAGAAGGCCTGCCCTGGAAGATTGTCCAGATCCCCTGCAAGGAAGAGACACAATCTGTATGCGGCTGCGTTCTGCTTATTGAAACGCGGTAGGGTTCTGCGCAAAAAAGAAGAGATTGTAAATCAATGATTTACAATCTCTTTTCCGTGGAGCATAGCGGAATCGAACCGCTGACCTTTTGAATGCCATTCAAACGCTCTACCAACTGAGCTAATACCCCGTTTGGGACTGCAAATATACTAACTTTTTTTAATTTCAAAACAATTTTTCTTCATCGAAGCTGTAAAAATGTTCATCGGAGATGATAATGTGGTCCAGGAGCTTGATGGAGCAGGCGGAGCAGGCCTCGCGGAGAGCGGCTGTTTCGCGTATGTCTGAAATGCTGGGCATAGGGGAGCCGCTTGGGTGGTTGTGGACGAGGATTATGTATTTCGCGCCGTTCTGGACGGCTTTTCCGAGGATGGACGGGATATCGATGATGGTGGCCGCCGCGCCGCCGACGGTCATTTTCTGAATTCTTCTTATCACGCTTTTGCCGTCGAGCAGGACCAGCCAGCATTCTTCGTGCTTAAGCCCCTTGAGACGGGGGAGCATGCGCCTGTAGACCTGCCGGGGGTGTTTGATCTTCTCGCCGGGGTCGTCGGCCTGCTGGACAAAGCGGCGGCCGAGTTCGAACGCGGCAAGCAGGGCGGCCGCTTTGGGCGTGCCCACTCCTGAC
Source organism: Bacteroidales bacterium (assembly GCA_024695285.1). Next base: position 39,506 of record JAILIM010000034.1, on the reverse strand, counting down.
ACCGAGGCGAGATAATCGGCGTCGCATGTGAACAGTCCTGACAGGCTGCCGCCGACCATCCCAAGAAGTTTCTGGCCAAGGTCCAGCGCGCTTTCGCCGCGGCTGCCCGTGCGCAGGAGGATGGCCAGCAGCTCGCCGTCTGCCAGTGCTTCCGGCCCTTTGTCGAACAATTTCTCCCGAGGCCTTTCCGCCTCACACATATCAAGTATCTTCATAGTCTGAATCCCACCCGCCCACCCATTAAAACTTAAACTATAAGAATGCACTGCAAAGTTATACCCATAGCGCGCAACCGCCAAAAGAAATCCACCGGACCCCTCAGATATTTACGATTTTTTAAGAATCCCGCAAGAATTATTATATTTGTGATTCGAATTTTTATAGAAAACTATGGCTAAAGAAATATCTTTTTCCCTTGTCTATAGAGATATGTGGCAGTCGTCGGGCAAATACCAGCCCAGGGCGGACCAACTAGTCCGCGTGGCGCCTGCCATCATCGACATGGGATGCTTCGACCGCGTGGAGACCAACGGCGGCGCCTTTGAACAGGTGAACCTCCTCTACGGCGAGAACCCCAACCACTCGGTCCGTGTCTGGACCGCTCCCTTCCACAAGGCCGGCATCCAGACCCACATGCTCGAGCGAGGCCTCAACGCCCTGAGAATGAATCCCGTACCGGCCGACGTCCGCGAGCTTATGTTCAGGGTCAAGAAGGCCCAGGGCACCGATATCGCCCGTTCATTCTGCGGCCTCAACGACCACCGCAACCTCCGCCTCAGCGTCGAATATGCCAAGAAAGCCGGTATGATTTCCCAGGCGGCGCTTTCCATAACGCATTCACCCGTCCACACCGTCGAATACTACATGGACGTCGTCAAGCACCTGGTCGAATACGGCACCGACGAAATCTGCCTCAAGGATATGGCTGGCGTCGGCCGCCCGACCGTGCTCGGCGAACTCGTCAAGGACATCAAGACAAAATATCCCCATATCAAGGTTCAGTACCACGGCCACACTGGCCCCGGCTTTTCCGCGGCATCCATGCTGGAAGTGGCCAGGGCCGGCGCCGACTACCTCGACGTGGCCGTAGAACCCCTGTCCTGGGGCAAGGTCCACCCGGACGTGATCACCATACAGCAGATGCTCCGCGCTGACGGATTCCTTGTCAAGGACATCAACATGGACGCATACATGCAGGTCCGCGCCCTGACCCAGGAATTCATCGACGACTTCCTCGGCTACTGGATCAATCCCAGCAACGCGAGGATGACCTCCCTCCTCGTGGGCTGCGGCCTGCCCGGCGGAATGATGGGCTCCATGATGGCCGACCTCATGGGCTTCAAGGCTGCAATCAACGCGGCCGAAAAGGCCTCCGGCAAGCCTGAGAGCTCCATTGACACCCTCATGGTACGTCTGTTCAGCGAGGTCGAGTATGTGTGGCCGCGCCTCGGCTATCCGCCCCTCGTGACTCCGTTCAGCCAGTATGTCAAGAACACTGCCCTGATGAACCTGTTCGCAATGGCACAGGGCAAGCCCCGTTTCAGTACCATCGACAAGGACACCTGGGGCATGATACTCGGCAAGATGGGTAAGCTGCCAGGCCCCCTCGCCCCCGAAATCATCGAACTGGCTAAGGAAAAGGGCTTCGAATTCTACACCGGCAATCCCCAGGACGAGTATCCCGACGAACTTCCCAAGTTCCGCGAGATGATGAAGGAAGAGGGCTGGGACTGCGGCGAAGACGACGAGGAACTCTTCGAGATGGCCATGCACGAGCGTCAGTACCGCGACTACAAGAGCGGCATCGCAAAGGAGCGTTTCGAGCACGACCTGGAGGAACTGAAGGCAAAGGCCGGAGCTCCCATAAACGTCAAGCGTCCAGTGGTCGAGATGCCCGCGTTCGACATTGAAAAGTATACCGAGAAATACCCCCGCGCCATTCCGGTCCAGGCTCCCGCCAAGGGCAAGATACTCTGGCAGATAGACGTCGAGGACGCTTCCGCAGCTCCAGTTGCCGGCACCAAAGTCGAGGCCGGCGTCCCTTGCGGCTACGTCCAGACCTGGTACGGAATGGAGGAAATCATCCCGGCTGCAGATGGCCGCATAGTCGCCGTCACCGCCCCCCAGGGCAAGGATGTCGTCAAGGGTGAAATCGTAGCATTTGCCGAATGATGGAAAACTACAACAAGACACTGACCGCCGCCCAGCGCTCCAAACTGTCCCGTGTCAAGCATGTGGCCCTTGACATGGACGGCACCATCTATCTGGGCAACAACATATTCCCGTACACAATAGACTTCCTGGCCAGGCTCACCAAGGCCGGCATCAGCTACTCCTTCCTGACCAACAACCCCACCAAGTCCGTGGCCGACTACTTGAAGAAGCTTGCCGGAATGGGAATAGAAGCGGGGGAGGACAACATGTACACGACCTCCCTTGCCGCAATCGACTACATAAAGCTGAAATGGCCGCACGCCAAGCGCCTCTTCATGCTCGGGACCCCTTCCATGATCACCCAGTTCGAGAAGGCCGGTTTCGAGTCCTGCGAAGACAGCGCCGACGACCGCCCCGACGTGCTTGTGGTGGCCTTCGATCCCACACTGGTCTATTCCCGTCTCTGCCGTGCTTCCTGGTGGGCGTCACAGGGCATACCCTACGTGGCCACGAACCCCGACCGCGTGTGCCCGACCGACCAGCCCACGATACTCGTCGACTGCGGTTCGCTGCAGAAGTGCATTGAACACGCCACCGGCCGCAAGCCTGACATAGTGCTCGGCAAGCCGGATCCGACAATGCTGGACGGCATACGTCTCCGCCACGGTCTCCAGCCCGAGGAAATCCTGATGGCCGGCGACCGTATCTACACCGACACCGCAATGGCCCACAACGCCTCCGCCGTCGGCTGTCTGGTGCTTAGCGGCGAGACCACGCTGCAGACCGCCCTGGATGTGGCCGCAGACGAAAAGGCGTGCGAAGTCCGCGGAGAGACCCCTGAATTCTATGCTCCCGACTTCATAGTCAGGGACGTCGCCGAACTTGGCGACCTGCTCGTCGAGAGCCGTAAATAAGAGTAAGATGCCAGGAGAGAACGATTTTTCACGCCTGGAGCTGAGCCTGCCCGCCGCCCGCCGCAACTACCGCTATTTCAGGTCGTTGCTGAAGCCTGCGACCAAGCTGCTCGTGCTGGTCAAGGCCAACGCCTACGGCCACGGAGCCGTCGAGTTTGCCTCGATGATGCAACAGGAAGGCGCTGACTATCTCGCAGTTGCTCTTCCCGTAGAGGGCGTTGAACTGCGCCGCGCCGGCGTTTCCATGCCGGTGCTGGTGCTGACTGCAGGCACAGACTTTTTCCCGGAAATCATAGACTACAAACTTGAGCCCGGTATTCCCAATCTCTATACCCTCAGCGCCCTCTGCGACACCCTCAAAGCCCGCGGCATCAAGGGTTTCCCCATCCACATAAAACTTGACACAGGCATGCACCGCCTGGGCTTCGTGCCTGAAGAAATCCCTGCCCTGACCGAGTTCCTGCTGAGCCACGATGAAGTGCGGGTGCGTTCAGTGTATTCCCACCTGGCTGCTGCCGAAGACCCTTCAGAAGACGAGTTCACCCTCGGCCAGATACGTTTGTTCGAACATGGTGCTTCTTCCATAGGCGATGCCATAGGCTACAGGCCGATGTGGCATGTGCTCAACTCCGCCGGCATCGAACGCTTTCCTCAGTTCCAGCACGACATGGTGCGCCTGGGAATAGGCATCTACGGCATAAGCGCGCTTCCGGACGTCCACCTCTCCCCGGTCGCCAGTTTAAAGGTCAAAATCCTTCAGATCAAGACCTTGAGCAGCGGCACCATAGGTTACGGAAGGCACGGTATCGTGTCCCCGGAGGGCACGCGTATAGCGACCATCCCCGTCGGATATGCGGACGGCATCAACAGGCACCTCGGATGCGGGAACGCCAGTTTCAGCGTCTGCGGGCACCGCGCCCCGACCATAGGCAACATCTGCATGGACATGTGCATGCTGGACGTGACCGGCATACCCTGCGAGCCCGGCGACACCGTGACAATCTTCGGCTCCGACCCTACGGTCAGCGAAATCGCCGCAAAACTGGGCACGATTCCTTATGAAATACTCACATCGGTGCCCCGCCGCATCGAAAGGATAATAGTACGCAAATGAAAATCAGACTGACACTTGCGCTGGCGCTGATGAGCATCGCGGCAGCAGCACAGGCCCCCGGTGGCATCACCCCTGAAATGCTTTCGGAAATCAGCACCGGATGGAGCGGAAGCAGCACCGACAAAGCCCTCCGCAACGCCATAGGGCAGGCCCCCATCAACACCCTGGCCATCAACGCCGAAAATGCTGCGATGATCGACACCGGATTCAGCGACAGGGTCAAAACCATAGGTATCACCGACCAGAAGTCCAGCGGACGCTGCTGGCTCTTCACGGGCCTCAACGTGCTCCGCGCCGCAGCCATCACGAAGTGGGACCTCGGCGACTTCCAGTTCAGCCAAAACTACTGTTTCTTCTGGGACCAGCTGGAAAAGGCCAACCTGTTCCTGCAGGCCGTCATCGACACGCGCGACAAGCCTGCAGGCGACCGGGAGGTGGACTGGCTCTTCGAGCACCCGATCAGTGACGGCGGCACATTCACCGGCGTAGCCAACCTGGTCACCAAATACGGCCTCGTGCCTGCGGACGTGATGCCCGAAACTGCCGTAGCCAACTCCACATCCCAGATGCGCATGCACCTGGCCAATCTCCTGCGTCAGGACGGCCTCAGGCTGCGCGACATGTGGGAACAGGGCATGCTCAACGCTCCCCGCAGCGCGGCAAAGGCACAGAAGCATTCGGAAAGCATACTGGCCCTGCTCAAAGAGGAGAAGGTGTCCATGCTGAAGGACGTTTACCACGTGCTGTCCCTGTGCCTCGGCGTGCCTCCTGCAGAATTCGAATGGAAAGGAAAGACCGTCACGCCCGTCCAGTTCTACAAGGAGTTGCTCGGCTACGACCTGGAGGGCGACTATGTTATGCTGATGAACGACCCCAGCCGCGAATACGGCAAGGTATATGAGATTCAGTACGACCGCCACATGTACGACGGCCAGAACTGGCTCTATGTCAATCTTCCCATCGAACGCATCAAGGAGATGGCCATAGCATCAATCAAGGCGGACGTGGCTATGTATTTCAGCTGCGACGTCGGCAAGTTCCTGGACCGCAAGAAGGGAGTGGCCGACCTGGCCAACTATGACTATGAGTCCCTGCTCGGAGTGCCCTTCACGATGGACAAGAAGGAGCGCATCCAGACCCATGCCAGCGGCTCCAGCCACGCAATGACGCTCATTGCCGTGGACCTCAAGGACGGGAAGCCTGTCAAGTGGATGGTCGAAAACAGCTGGGGAGCCGCCAGCGGCTACCAAGGCAACATCATCATGACCGACGAATGGTTCAACGAGTATATGTTCCGTCTCGTGGTCGAGCGCCGTTTCGTTCCTGCCGACGTGCTGCAGATGCTTCAGCAGAAGCCCGTCATGCTGCCCGCCTGGGATCCTATGTATATGCCTGAAGAATAGTTGATTATGAGCACTTCATGGACAAAGGAAGTTTGGGCTGAGGCCCTTCCGTTCTACAACGATATCATCAGTCATCCGTTTATCAAGGAGCTCGCCGACGGGACTCTGCCCGTGGAATGTTTCGACAGGTATCTGGCGCAGGATGAACTGTATATTGGCAATTATGGGCGCCAGATGTTCGAACTTGCCGACCTCATCACCGACCCGGAGCAGCACGCCATGTTCGAGGCTTTCGCCCGTGAAGGTATAGAGGGCGAAAAAGCTATGCATCAATTGCTTATCGACAGGTTCGGCATAGACACGAAGGTGCTTCCCTCGCCGATAACCGCCGCCTACAACGCCCACACCGCCGAGGCTCTTGCCACCGGGAGCAAGGAAATAGGCCTTGCCGCGATGCTTCCGTGCATGTGGGTGTATAATGAAGTCGGCCTGCATATCCTAAGGATAGCGTCCGTTGACGGCAATCCCTATAAGGAATGGATACAGGAATACGGCAACGAAGCCTTCACCGAAGGGGTGAACGCTGTCCTTAAACTAGCTGACTCTTATGCGGAAGCGGTCGATGCCGGCACGCGTGCCCGGATGACAGAAGCTTATCTCGAGGCGACCCGCTTCGAATACTGGTTCTGGGACTACGGATATTGCGGGCAGGACCGCCGCTAATCTTATTTGTGGCCTATGGTGCAGTGGATGGGCATAATCAACCTCACTCCGGATTCGTTCTTCGCTCCGAGCAGGGTGTGGGATGATGAAGGGGAACGTATTGCTGCCCGGGCCCTTGAGCGTGCGAAGGAATTTGCAGCCAAGGGAGCGGCATTCATAGACCTGGGTGCTGTTTCAACCCGTCCGGGCGCGGCTGACGTGCCAGTGGAGGAGGAGTGGAGGCGACTGGAGCCTGCGCTTCGGTTACTTGCCAGGGAATTGCCAGGGAGCCTCAGGATATCCATCGATACGACAAGCGCGGAGATAGTCAGGAGGGCTTATGATGTCATCGGCCCGTTCGTGGTCAATGACATATCTGCCGGGGAGGATGATCCCGGGATGCTTCCGGCCGTCGGCGAGCTGGGCCTCACATACGTGGCCATGCACAAGCGCGGCAATCCCCGGACGATGGATTCCCTTGCAGAGTATCCCGACGGCATTATCGCCGGACTGATAAGGTATTTCGAGGAATTCTCCGTCAAAGCTGAATCTTACGGCATCTCCGGCTGGATACTTGATCCGGGGCTGGGTTTTGCCAAGACGAGCGCCCAGAACTGGGAGATACTCCGGCGCCTGCCGGAATTGAAAGTGTTTTGCCGTCAGATACTTATCGGAGCTTCTGACAAGCGTTTCACCCGCGGTCGCAACGACATCGCCCACCGCCTTGCCATAGAAGGCGGCGCCGATATACTCCGGGTTCACGAAATTCCGAAATAATACGTATATTTGCACTGTTCGGGGTACCGGCCCGCAGCCGCCGGTTGAGAAAGTCCCGTTGAACTTGATACGGTTCATACCGTCGTAAGGAAATGAAAACAGGAGAATTCGATCTTATCGGGCGAATCAGCGCCCAAGTCCGCAGCAACGTACCGGATGGCGTCATAGGAATAGGTGACGACTGTGCCGTCATACCCCAGAAGGAAGGATTGGACACCCTCGTGACCACGGATTTGCTTGTCGAAGACAGGCATTTCCTTCTGGACGATATCGGCCCTTTCGATTTGGGCTGGAAGTCTGCGGCGGTGAATATCAGCGACATAGCGGCAATGGGAGGCCGGCCGGAATCGGCCTTTCTGTCAATTGCCCTGCCGGGATGTATCGACTCAGAATGGGTTGAGCGTTTCATCGCAGGCTTTATGGAACTCGCGGACCGATATGGGGTGGCGCTGCTGGGCGGAGACACTTCCGCATCCCCGGACAAACTCTTCATCAACATCACGTTGCTCGGCTCTTGCCGGCACGGAGCTGCATTGACGCGCTCGGGCGCCCGTCCCGGCGACCTGGTGTGCGTGACAGGTACTCTTGGTGACTCCGCTGCCGGCCTAACACTGATTCTGGAGCATTCTCCTGATGCTGTGGATTATCTTCGTGAACGCCACTACCATCCTGAGCCGAGGGTGCGGGAGGGGATTGCTCTTGCAGCCACTGCCGGAGTGCATTCAATGATGGACATATCCGACGGCATCGCGTCGGACCTGCCCCATATTCTTGAGGCGTCAGAAGTTGGCGCGGAGATAGACCTGCGACGCCTGCCGCTGTCTCAGGAACTGATGGACATCTGTGCGGTGCGCGGCTGGGATGCGGCCGAACTCGCCGTCGGCGGGGGAGAGGATTACGAACTGCTGCTCACGGTCGCTCCGGAGGCCTACGAAGCGGCTTCAGCAGCAGTGGACGGCAGCCTGACGGCCATCGGGCGCATTGTGGAAAGCGGAGAGCCGGCGATACGCTGGACCGGCGGCAAACGGAATGATTACAAAGGATTTACACATTTTTAACATGAAACAATATCCACGGGTTCTAACCATAGCCGGCAGCGATTCCGGCGGCGGCGCCGGCATCCAGGCCGATATCAAGGCCATTTCGGCGACCGGCTCCTTCGCCGCCAGTGCCATCACTGCTGTGACCGTTCAGAATACCCTCGGCGTCGAGGCCGTCCATCCTGTTCCCATCGACATTATCACAGCCCAGATACGGGCGGTGCTTTCAGATATCGGCGCCGACGCAATCAAAATCGGTATGCTCCATAGCGCGGAGGTTGTCTGCGCGGTAAAGGAAACCTTGCTCACGGCCAAGGCTGAAGCATGGCTGAAACGGCCCTTCAACATTGTCCTGGACCCGGTCATGGTGGCGACATCCGGCCACCGGCTCATAGAGGAAAGCGCCATCGCCGTGCTTCGGGATGAATTGCTTCCGCTGGCCCGCGTCATAACTCCGAATATCCCTGAGGCAGAGATACTTTCGGGGTGCGAAATCAAGTCGCAGGGCGAACTCGCGGCGATTGCCCGCGAGCTCTCGGGGAAGGTCTCCCGCAACGCTCCGGTCTCGGTGCTCCTCAAAGCCGGCCACCTGACCGAAGAGCGCCTGACCGACATCTTCTACAACGCCGAAACCGACACAGTGCTGGAAATCAGCTCGGAACGTATCCACACGCCCAATACCCACGGCACCGGATGCACGCTCTCCTCAGCCTTCGCTTCATACCTCGCCCAGGGCTGCGACCTGGACAGTGCGGCGCGCAAGGCCTGCGCCTACATCCACGGCGCCATAGTCTCCGGCTCCGCCTACTCAATAGGCCACGGCCACGGTCCTGTCAATCATTTCTGGAATAAACAATAAACTATATGCGAATCATTGCTGATAAGACGCCGGTGGTGGTCAACGTGACCAATTATCTGGCTATGAATTTCAACGCCAACGCCCTGCTAGCAATAGGGGCATCGCCTATTATGTCGTTCTACGACAAGGAAATGGACGATCTTCTTGCAATAGCGGATTCACTCGTAATCAATATCGGCTGCCTCGACGACGATGAGATAGCCGGGATGCACGCTGCCGCAGCGGCGGCGGTCAAATACGGCAAGCCCTGGGTTATTGACCCTGTGGGCGTCGGTGCCAGCAAGGTGCGCACTGAGACTGCCGTTGAACTGATAACGAAATACCATCCCTCGATAGTCCGCTGCAATGCTTCCGAGATAATGGTGCTCCACGGCACGGCCTGCAAGACCAGGGGAGTGGACAGCGTGGAACCGGTCGAAAAGGCGCGCGGATGCGCCCGCGAATTTGCTTCGGAGCATAATACCGTGGTGGCCGTCAGCGGCGCCGTTGACTACATCACGGACGGCACTCGCGAGGCCGAGGTCAGCAAGGGGAGTCCGCTCATGGCAAAGGTCACGACCATGGGCTGCTGCGCTTCAGCCGTCTGCGCCGCCTTTGCCGCCGTCATGCCTCCGTTCGAGGCCGCCGTGCATGCAATGCACCTTATGGGTACGGCAGGCGAAGCGGCAGCTGCGCGCTCCCGCGGCACCGGCTCACTCGCAGTCAATTTCATAGATGAACTGAGCCTTGCCGAATGAGACCTGAACAATTAAGACTTTACCTTGTCACCGACCGGCCGCTGTCGCTGGGCCGTGACCTGGAATGGATAGTCGAAGAGGCCGTTAAGGGCGGAACCACCATAGTCCAGCTTCGCGAGAAGTCTCTGGACACCAGGGCGTTCGTCGAGCTTGGCCTGCGCCTGAAGCGCACCCTGGCATCATACGGCGTGCCGCTGATCATCAACGACAGTGTGGACGTGGCACTGGCCGTCGATGCGGACGGAGTCCACATCGGCCAGTCGGATATGCCATATGAAATGGCCCGCCGGCTGCTCGGCCCCGACAAAATCATCGGCCTGTCCGTAGAGAACCTGTCGGAAGTGGAGGAGGCGAACCGGCTGGATGTCGATTACGTGGCCGTGTCTCCGGTATATGGCACACCCACAAAGACCGACACCGCTCCTCCTTTCGGACTTGACGGCCTCAGGAAAGCCGCCGTCCTGACAAGGCATCCGGTTGTGGCTATAGGCGGCATGAACCGTTCCACGGCCGCCGGCGCTATGGCCTGCGGTATCGACGGCATCGCGGTGGTCAGCGCAATATGCAGCGCTCCCGAGCCGCAGGAGGCAGCCCGGGAGCTTCTAAGTTTGCTGTAATCTATTTGATTATCACTATGTTCGGCACGCGCCTCTGTCCGGCGTGGTCGAAGCGCCTGTTGTCGCAGGGGTTGGATATGACACCCTCCGGGCGGGCCCACAGCGTGCTGGATCCGCCGCCGTCGAGGTTGATGGCATTGTCCAGGCCCAGGAGGCGGGCTATGCGGGCGGTTTCGTGGATGGTCGCGCCGTCCGCCTTGCCCTTGGTGCGGCCGTCTATGACCACCAGATAGACCCAGCCGTCGTTGGTGGTCCCGACAAGCGTGCGCGGGTGTCGTTTGGTGTAGAATGATTCGGCGGGCCATTCGTCACGTGCTTCCCATCCGTCGATGAGCAGCACGGGGCCGGAGGCAAGTACGTCGGTGCACCTCTTGGTCGCATCGTCGTAATTGAGTGTGTCGCAGCGAATTATATCGACCTTGCGGCCGCGGATGGCAAGCAGTCCGTCGGTGCGGAACGTCTCCCTGTTCGTGGTCTTGCCTTCCACTTTCCGGTTCTCCTTGACATAGGTCACCGGCTCGAGGGTCTTCATGTTGAAGTAGCTGCCGTTGACCGCTCCGAGCGCCTTGTGCCTTATGGCGAGCGCACTGGTGCTGTCGGCTTCGGGGCCCGGGTCATTGACTATGCGCATCCGCAGGCGCTTCTCCGGATAGCGAATCACCGAAATGCTCTGCATGGTTCCGAATAATTCTGCCTGAATATAAGCGGCTTGCGCTCCTTTGCCAATGTCGGTCCAGCCGAAGCGGCCGGCCGTCAGACCACTGTCCTGGGCCGCTGCGGAAGGTGCTGCGGCAAACATCAGGACAATCATCAAATAAATCCACCGTTTCATACTGCAAAATTAAGAAATATTGTTACATTTGCAGATACCTGCAAGAAGCAGGACAACAGATTTTTTATTTATTCAATATGGCAAACAAGTATTCAGGCACCCAGACCGAGAAGAATCTGGAAGCGGCATTCGCCGGAGAGTCCCAGGCAAGAAACAAGTACACCTATTTCGCATCCGTGGCAAAGAAGGAAGGCTTTGAACAGATGGCAGAAATCTTCCTCAAGACAGCCGACAACGAGAAGGAGCACGCAAAACTTTGGTTCAAGGAATTGGAGGGCATAGGCTCCACGGCCGAGACCCTGGCTGCAGCCGCTGCCGGTGAGAACTACGAATGGACCGACATGTACGAAGGCTTTGCCAAGACCGCCGAGGCCGAAGGCTTCAAGGCTCTGGCAGCCAAGTTCCGCATGGTGGCCGCAATCGAGAAGCGCCATGAAGAGCGTTACCGCGCTCTCCTGAAGAACATCGAGGCCCAGGAAGTGTTCGCCAAGAGCGAGGTGAAGGTGTGGGAGTGCCGCAATTGCGGCCACATCGTGGTCGGCAAGGCAGCGCCCCAGGTCTGCCCTGCATGTGCGCATCCCCAGTCTTTCTTCGAAATCTCGAAGGAAAACTATTAATGGAGCTATAGTATTTCCTGTTAACGGAATTGGATGTTGAAGCCTTCGTCGAGCAGCGGCCCGACGAGGGCTTTCATCTCATCTGTGGAGTACTTTTCAAGATTGGAAGCGGGTGTGGGGCGGTCTATTGAATACAGCTGAACGAGCCGGGGCCTGAGCGTGCGCACTATGTCCATCCATGGCTCCAGCACTTCCGGTGCAGCTGAATCGAAGCCATTCGTACGCAGCATCATGGTCTGAAGTATGAAATCCCCTTCGAAACGCTTGAGCGCTTCCACCACACGCGCCACGCTATAGCCGGGAGCCGGGTGGTTTATAAGCGCCGCAAGGGCGTCCGTGGGCGCATCTATCTTCATAATCGGATTATCGACTTTGCGAAGCGCTTCGAACACCTCCGGCACGTGGGCGCGGGTGGAATTGGACAGCACCGACACTTTTGCGGCCGGGTAAAAGGCGTCGCGAAGCCTGAGCGTGTCGTCGATTATCCGGGGGAATTCCGGGTTGAGGGTCGGCTCGCCGTCGCCGCTGAAGGTTATCGAATCCACCGGTGTGCCGTCCAGCATCAGTGTGCTGAGTTTGTCTTCAAGGGCGGAACGCACCTGTACGGCCGTAGGAAGGGTGGTGTCGTCCCGGCCGTCGGCATTCCATCCGCATTCGCAATAGATGCAGTCGAAATTGCATATCTTGCCCCGGGTGGGGAGCAGGTTGATTCCGAGCGAACTGCCGAGCCGCCGGCTTTTTATGGGGCCGAAAACCGTTTCTTCACGTAACATACCAGAGGTTTTGCTCATGATATGCAAAGATAACAATTTTCCCCTCAGAATGAAAACTTGTAGCCTATTCCGACCGTAGTATTGAAGGCCTGATCGTAGGTAAGGGACTTCAGGTAGGTTCCTGACTTGTTAACGTCCAGGTTCTTGTCGTAGCAATAGTCAATCAGCGCATAGAAATCGAAGGCCGAATGCTTCGAGACCTTCCATTCCAGGCCTAAAGCTCCGCGGAATCGGTTAAAATATATGTCGTTATAGCCTCCGAACTTGTAGTCGGCATAGGCCAGGCTGGCAGTGCTCCAGGTGGCCGAGCAGGAAGGATCGTTGAAAACGTTCCTGGCCTCGACGAATGCATAAGGCTCCAGTGGTTTCCACCCTTTATACTGGACTTTCAGCCTGGATTTGAGCATCAAGGGGTTGGCTGTCTCCTGATAAGGGTTGAGGGTCTCGGTCTTGTGGGTGAGACGGATCTGCTCCTTGAGAGAGAAGCGCCACTGGCCGGTTTTCCATCCAAAAGTCACGTCGGCGCTGAACCTGTGTCTCGGCGTCCATTCCCCGGAGTTCCTGTGGTGGTAGATATAGGTATAGGATGCCCCTGCCTTCAGCCAGTCGGTGATTTTGTAGCTCACGCCTAGTGAGGCCTGGTGCCTGTCGAGGCTGCCGAAGGTGTTCTCGGTACGCAACTCATAACCCGCTTCGAGGTGCAGTCCCTTTGCCAGCTTCCAGTCCAGATCCAGGGAAGTTCGGGTGCGGAAATCGTTCACCATGGCGTTTGCTGTGCCCTGGGCCGAAGCCGCAATCCCCGGAGCCGTGAGCAGGAGAGCAAGTGCTGAATACTTGAATATCCGGTTCATTGCGCGAAATCTTTTGCCTTGGTCAGTTCCCCTATAGTGGAAGATGCGCCTTTCTGCAGGACATAGCGCACCTTTATGTAGGCAGCATCGCGCAGGAAGTCCACGTGGCCGATTTCCACGTCCTCAATCTTGCCCCCTATGCGCTTCTCCAGGTCGGCTATCAGTTCGGCCCGCTTTTCGGGCACGATGAGTTCAATGCGGTCATAGAGCACAAGACGGGTTGCCGTCTGCTTGCGCGAGCCGCTCTCGAGTGCGCACACCAGCCCAAGTACCAGCAGGTTTGACACGGTCAGGACGGCAAGCGAGCCGGCGGACAGCTCATAATGCGGCGCATCGGTGGTCAGGCCCACAAGCTTGTAGAGAGGGGACAGTCCGTTCACGGCTGCTACGGCGATGATGATGAACAGATATGTCATCTCCCTGATAGGTACCGTTTCCGTGCGGTAACGTATGACCCCGAATATGGCAAACAGGCCGAGGGTCAGTCCCACACCCACCTCTGCGTTGCCCATCATGTACAGGAGCAGCAGCATGGCGGATGAGAACACCATGAAGGTGAAGTAATAGTCGCGCCGGCGGCTCTTCCGGTAATAGAAGAACTGCACCAGCAGCCAGCAAACCAGCAGGTTGAGAAGGAACCTGATGCCGAGCTCGGTGAGGCTCTGGGAAGTGGTCATCATCGCATCGGTGATGGTCTGCACGTCGATGACGTTCTCGTCGGCAAGGTCGAAGCCTTGTAAATCGGGGGTAATCATATCAGTTTATGTTTTATTGTTTTTTCAATCTTCCGGACTTTCAGCTTGAAGCGGTTGGATTTGACGTCAGGGTCGGTCAGAGTGATGCCGATGCAGTATTTGCTCACACGTATGGGTTTTACCCTGTGGCTGAGGAGGATACGCCGCATGTCGCTTTCCGTCCTGCCGTCCTGCTTAAGCTCGATAATGACACCCTGCAGGAGCGATGCGTCCAGTCCTGTGCGGCAGTTCCTGAAAGCCACGCTGCTGTCGATGGTGATCCGTTCGGTCATGGCCGGGTTGACAAGCGTAATGCGGCGGAAAAGGGTCTCCAGGGAGGGTGTGATTCCGTCTGCGGAGTATTCGGACCTGGCCATTAGGAAGCCACAGGCTTCGGCGTCCGCCTTGAAGTCCTTGAACTCGCCCGCTGGAATCTCCATGCGCTTCTTCCTGGTGCGGCCGTGGTTGTTCTTGCGCTTGATTTCCAGGAAGGTAAGGCCTGATCCCACATATACACGGGTCCGCACTTTCTGGCGCACAAGCCGGCGGTTGTGGTGGTCAAGGAACATCTTCAGGCCGGGCGTGTCGAAGTAGAGAGTGTCGTAGGCGGCTATCTTGCTTCCCTCCGTCTCCAGTGCCCTGTAGCCCAGGGCCCGGGCGTCGAGAAGAATACCCGCAAGGGTGCTCTCGTCGGTCAGGAACTTGGAATCGATGCGGTTCATCAGTTTGACCGAATCCATTTCCTGCAGCGACACCGGCGTGAAGCCTTCTATGAGCCCGGAATCAAGCATCTTCGGTGATGTATTCGAATATCTTTATGGTCTGGAGCTTGCCCTTACCGTCGTAGGTGTATTGCGTTTTCTTGCGTCCGAATTCGTTGTAGGTGAATTTCCTGACGCTGTTCAGCTTGTTGTATTCGTCGTAAATGAGTTCGCGGCTGACCCGTCCGTCGTTGCCGTACTCGAAGCGCTTGCGCCATTTCTGGCGGTTGTTTGTGCCGTATTCTATCTCCTCCACCTTCTTCCCGTCGGCATTGAAAGTGGTCACGTGGTCAAGCACCTTTGCATTGGTCTTGACGTTGGTGTTCCACTCCTTGATGACAAGGTTCTTCTTGTTGATTTTCTGCTCTTCCTGGGCGCTGAGAGCCGGGAGCAGGAGCAGCAATGCGGCTGCGATGGAAAGGATCTTTTTCATTACCAGCGGGAATTGGAACTGTAGGTAGAAAGCTTCACGGAACTGCCTCCGCTCACGGAACTGTCCGCGGAGCCGTTGCCGCCCCAGATGGCGCTGTCCGAAGGGACGGAAGTGCCGGAATTAAGGGTTACGCTCTTGCCGCCGGAATAGACCACGAGGGAGTTGCCGGAAGCGGGAGTCTTGAAGGAAATGACGGCTTTGGAGGAGCTGTCGTAGAGGGTGTGCCAGGCGTTCTTGGACCAGTTGCTTGCGCTGTAGGCGCTGCCGGTGATGCTGGAACCGGATTCCAGGCCGCCCACGGCCAGTAGCGTGCCGCTTTTGACATACAGTTTTTTGCCGCCTTCCGTGTTGGCATCCACGGCCACTTCGGGGGAGCCCTTCGTGGACACGGCATACACGCAGGCGCCGTCCACATACAGGTTGCCGTTGGCGTCGATGCCGTCGTTGCCGGTGGACCAGCCGCACACGTAGCCCCCGGAAAGGGTCATGTCGCTTGCCGAATTGATGGCGTCGTCGGCGGGGGAGTAGGCGTACAGCGTGCCTCCGGAGACGGTGAGCTTGCCCTTGGTCTCGAAGGCCTCGTGGCTGCTTGCGCTGACTTCTATGCTGCCGCCGCTCACGGTCACGTCACCGTCGAACTTGATGCCTTTGGCTGACTTGAGGTTGCCCGTGCTGCCGCCGGGAGCGCCGCCGCCAGGACCTCCGCCACCGGGACCGCCCGGGCCTTTGGTGCTGTCGCTGAGGTTGCTGCCGGTCACGGTGACCTTGATGCTGCCGCCTTTGAAAAAGGCTTTCTGGTCGCCCGTGATGCCTTTCCCGCCCTGGCCGGAGTTGGTTACGCTCAGTACGCCGCCGGTCATGACGAACGTTGAATCCGCCTTGATGCCGGCAGAACCTGTGTATTCGGTGGTCGTGGAGCCGTTCGTGGTCACCTGCTCGGAAATGGTGCCGCCGCTAACTTTGATGTCGATGGTGCCGCCGTTTATGGTCACCGCGCCGTCCGAAGTCAGGCCCTTCTTGCCGCCGGCAGATGCGGTGGCGGTGATGGTGCCGTCGTCAATTATGATAGCATCCTTGCCGCGGAATGCGTGGCCTGCGGTAGAACTTGCGCTGACGCTTTGGGCCCCCATGAATCGGAGGTAGTCGTCGGAAGTGATTGCGCTTTTGCCGGTGGCGGTGACTTTGAGGGAGCCGCTGCCGCTGAAGACCAGCTGGCCCTCAGAGAAGAATGCCGCCTTCTCGTCCTCCGTTTCTGGAGTGCCGGTATAGGACGGCCCGTCGGAGAGGGAATTGTCGCCCTCGAGCACCACGAACGTGCGCTTCCGGCTCTGGCTGTTGATTGCTGCACCGGTCTTGTTGGTGAGACTAAGCCCCTGCAGTACAATGGCTTGTTTGCGGGCGCTGTAGAGTTTGAAGCAGCCGTTGGAAGCGCTGCCGGCAAGCTGGTAGCGTATGACGTCCTGGCTGTTGCTGTTGTCCGCGGTGACGAATGTGCCGTCGGTTTTGACAATTCCGGTATCGTCGCCTTCCACGGTCGCGCCTGATTCGGCCCATGTGATTGTTATGGTGCGGTCGAAAGTGACATTGGATATGAGGTCATTTTCGCCCTGCGACTCTTCAGGGTCGTCGTTGGCCTTGGCGGAAGTGTCCACCGGTTCGTCGGTCGTCTCGATCACGTCCTTCTGGCAGCCGGTGAAAACAGCGGCAGAAACGAAAAGGATTAGTACAATGCGATTCATATCGATAGTTTACCACAAAGCTAAACAAGATACTTGCCAATATACAAAAGTTTCAGCAAACGCCGCATTTTTTTCAGTGAAGCCGGTATTCCTTTTCTTTTTAATAACTATTTTTGCGAAAATGAAAATGCTGAGACGAGAAGAGGAAAGGGAAAACCGTATCTATATCATTATCTGGATTACGGTGTTTTTCTTGCTGGCTTTGCGCGTGGTTATGGAGTGTATCGTGCGTAAGGAAGGGGGCGTGGATTTTGGCGCGATTCTGGGCTCATGGCTCCGTGCCGTGCCTTATCTGCTGCTTTTTGCCTTTCATAACTACCTGATTGCCCCATTGCTTATTTATAAAAAGCAGGTATGGGGATATATTGCGCTGACTGTACTTCTTTTCGGGGCCTTTGTAGCATACGTATTTCTTTTAAGGGACAACCCAGGTCCGGGAATGGCGCCGCCGGAGCCTGCTCCGTGGGAAGACGGTTTCATGCCCCATATGCCTGACGGAAGAGCCTGGCGTCCACTTAGCCCCGAGATGCTGAACTGTCTTCTCGGGCTGATGCTGGTTGCTGCCAACCTTGGAGCAAAGTTCTATTTTCATGGTGAGTATGAAAAGATGGAATTGGCCAGGCTTGAAAAGGAGAACCTCAGTCACCAGCTGGAGTCGCTCAGATACCAGATCAATCCGCATTTTTTTATGAATACCTTGAACAATATCCACGCACTTGTTGATATTGATCCGGAGAAGGCGAAAGAGAGTATTGTGGAACTCAGCAAACTGATGCGGCATGTCCTATACGATTCCAACAGGGCGACGATTCCCCTTGGGCAGGATCTTGAATTCCTGGACAATTACGTGGCCTTGATGCGTATGCGTTTTGGGGATAATCTGCAAATAGAATATTCCAGGCCTCCCGAGGATAATGGCGCAGAAGTGCCGCCTCTGGCCTTCGCCTCTTTCGTGGAGAACGCGTTTAAACACGGGTTGAGTTACGAGAAAGAGAGTTTTGTGCGCATATCCGTTGCTGTCGAGTCCGGCAAGGTGTTGTTCAATTGCGTCAACAGCCAATCGGGCAGGCCCCGGGCATCCGAAAAAGGTGTCGGACTGGAGAACTCAAGGCATCGTTTCGAGTTGCTCTACGGTGATGCATTCGTTTTACATATGGAAAACAAGCCGGATACTTACTCGGTTCTGCTGGTGATTCCGGCCAAGCCGACACGCCTGGTATGATAAGAGTAATAGCGATAGACGACGAGCCTCTGGCACTGAAACAACTTGAGGCATATATAGCAAAGGTTCCTTTTTTTGAGTTGGCAGGATCATTCCGAAGCGCCATAGAGGCCCGTCCTGTACTCGATGAGAAGGTTGTGGATGCAATGTTCCTGGATATCAATATGCCAGACCTCTCGGGAATGGACTTTATGCGTATGCTCGAAAGACCGCCTTTGGTCGTGTTTACTACGGCTTATTCCGAATATGCGGTGGATGGCTTCCGTGTGGATGCTGTGGATTATCTTCTGAAACCTTTCAGCCTTGCTGATTTTATCCGGGCTTCAAATAAAGTTAAGGCTCGTTATGAGGCTGCGCTTGCAATTGCATCCAGGGGAGCCGAAAAGACCCAATCCGGGGATTCAATCTTCTTCCGTACCGACCACAAGTCGGTGCGTGTCCGCTTTGCCGATATCCGATATGCAGAAGGTATGAGTGAATATATTAAAGTGTTCACGAAAGGCAGTACGGTGCCCATTGTTGTGTTGATGGGCTTGAAATATCTTATGGAAAAGCTTCCTGAAGGGCAGTTCCTGCGTATCCACCGCTCTTATATCGTGTCACTCTCGAATATAAAGGAAGTGGGAAGGTCGGAAGTCAGACTCGAAGACGGTACAGTGTTGCCGGTGGGCGACATGTACCGTCTTGAACTGAAGAATTATCTTGGCAGGAACAGGTTGGAATAGCTGCCTCCGTCTTATCTGTGACTTCCGCCTCCTGAATAATTGCTGAGGGTCACCTGACTGCCACCGCTTATCCCGGATTTGGCCCATACATTATTGCAGTAGCTTGTTCCGCTTACTGTAACTCCTTTGTAGCCGGAAGATAATGCAGGAGCGGAAACGGCAACGCTTGATATCCCTGAAGGGACTTTGAAGGCGCAGAGGTAGGCACCACCGCCGTAGAGGGCGTTCCAGTTGCCGGCTGTGCAGCTCATCGTCTTGACGGTCTGCGACGCTGAGTATCCACTTTCCAAGCCGCCATATGCGACAAGGGTCGCACCGCTGTTTATGTAGAGTTTGTACCGGCTTTCCGTATTGGCGTCAAGCGCCACTTCCGGAGATCCTTTGGTTGTGATTGCCGTGACGTATCCTCCGGTCAGTATCAGGTCGTGATTGGCGTCGATTGCATCATTCTTCGAAGAGAAGGCGTATACATAGCCGCCATTGAAATTCATCTCTCCCTGACTGTTGATGGCATCGTCTGCCGATGAGCTTGCATATATCTGGCCATTGTTTACAGTAAGATTGCCTTTGGCTTCGAAGCACTCTGCACCGGAGCAGTTCAGAACGATGCTTCCTCCGCTGACCGTGATGTTGCCGGCATTGCCGGTTACGGTAGCATGGTCGCCGGTGCCGCTCTTGCTCACCCATCCAATCTTTATCGCCTTGCAAGACACGTCATTGGTCTCGGTGCCGGTAGTTGTGATGCTTATTGTTCCGCCGGTGATGAAGCTGTCTGATACCGAGTGGCTTATACTGTCGTAGTCGTAGTCTCCTGCGCGTATGCCCTTGCCGCCTTTGCCGCTGTTCTTGATTGTCAGCGACCCGGCAGACATGTTGAAGTAACTGTCTGCCTTAATACCTGCGGTGCCCTTGTATTCTGCTGATATACTGTCGTATACGACGCCTCCGCTCATCGTTACGGAGGTCGTGCCGCCGGTAATCTTCACGGCCTCGTCGCTGCTGATGCCTTTGGCTCCGTTGCCAGTGCATGTCACCGTGAGCGTGCCGCCGTTGATCTGAACCTGTTTGTCTGCTTTCACGCCCGCGGCATTCTTGAATTCTGCGTCGTCGCTGTCGTAGGCTGAGGCTCCGGCCACTGAGATGGTGGTGGTGCCTCCGTCGAACACTACCAGCGAATCGGAGGTGAATCCTTTCTTGGTGGAGGCGCTGACCGTGGCTTCGATGCTGCCGTTCGATACCTGTATATAGTCTTTTCCGCGCACGCCGTTGCCTGAAGAAGAAGTCACCTTCACGGTGGGACTTGACATGAAGCGTACGTAGTCGTCGGAACTGATGCCGGCTTTCCCGCTGGCGGTGATGCTGAGGGATCCGCTGCCGCTGAACACCAGCTGGCCTTCGCTGAAGAATGCTGCTTTTTCGTCTTCGTCGGCGGGCGTTTCCGTGTAGGTGGCTCCGTCTTTGAGGCTGTTGGTGCCCTTGACGACCACGAACGTGCGTTTCTTGCTCTGGTTGTTGATGGCTGCGCCGCTGGGATTTGTGATGCTGACACCGTTCAGAACTATTGCCTGCTTTTTTGCGCTGTAGAGCTTGAAGAAGCCGTCGGAAGTGCTTCCGGACAGTTCGTATATTATGCTTTTCTTGGTGTCGTTGGTTATCGTGACGTCGTTGCCGTCAATGCTGACGCTCAAATCCGAAGCATTCTTGACCACGGCGTCTCCGGTGTTGGAGAAAACAACCCTCACGGTGCAGTCGAAGGTGGTGTTGCTCACTATGTCATCGTCGTTGGCATCTACATCGTCAGATTCGATGATTCCGCCGCCCGTATCTTCCTCTTCTTCCTCTTCTGCGTCGCCCCAGTTCAGGCCTTCTGTGACCAAGCCCAGGTTGATGCCGCTTGAACGTTTTATCTCCGCGGAGTTTGAACTGGTCTTGGTGGCCACTTTTCCGCTGCCGTTGGTGAACGTGAGGGTAAGGCCGCTGGAGAGGCTGACGGGCGCGACGGCCATGAAATAGACGCCGGCTGCAAGGGCGCCGCCGGATGAAGAAGAAAGTGTGACTGAGGATGACGATCCCCCGGAACTGATTACGCCGGTGCGGAAAGATGCGGTGACAGAGCCGGCAAGGGGTTCTGAACCGTTGCCTTCCAGTTTGATCGAAACTATGTCTTCCGAATCTATTTGGAAACGCACCAGCCCGGTAACATTCAGGAAGCTGAGGTTCGTTCCGGAGTCGGTTGCTGCAACTGCCAGCAGGGCGTCCTTGTCTACACTCACACCATACGATACTTTTTGGGATGACGGAAGCAAAAGAGTGACCGTTTCACCGCTTCTGGATGAAACTGCATCGTATGGATATGCAGCGTATAAAGAGCCGCTGTATGTATTGCTCAAGCTGCCTTCAAATACAGCGTTGCTGCCGTTGCACTCCTTGACGGTAAATACCCTTTTTTCGTCGTCAAAGATTGCAATGACATCGCTGTCTGACCAGTAGGGGGTAAGGTTCCCGTCGCTGACATAGACTTTGCTGTCGAGATCTTCGGAAAAAGCCTGGAGAGTCACATAACTGAGTTCATCATGGACGGTGGTGGTGTCGTCCGACGGCGTTTCTATAGTTATGTCGTCTGATGAGCAGGCCGCGCAAATCAGTAATGCGGCCCATGCGATTCTTTTGATAATTGTTTCCATATCCAAACTCTTTTTGGTTCATGTCCAGGTTAAACAAAGCCTGAGCCATGCTGAAAAAGATTCAGCGAACGGGCCGGTTTTATAAGCGAAGAGGATAAACGATTAATGCCCGGAACCTTATGAGCGGTTCCGGGCATTAAAACAGGTTGGAAAAACAGCCTTACCTGACTTCTATGTGACGGGAAGCGGGGACTTTCTTCTCCTCGATCTTCTTGGGTAGTGTGATGTTGAGCACTCCGTTGACCATCTCGGCTGCGATGTTGTCGAGGTCGATGTTCTCGGGAAGGGTGTAGCTCTGGTGGAAGGACGTGTAGGAGAATTCACGACGCAGGTAATTGGTGCCTTTCTCGTCTTTCTCCTCTTTCTTGTTCTTCTTCTCGAGGGCGATGACAAGCTCGTCGTCGTTGTCGATGCGGACGCTGAAGTCCTCTTTGGTCATTCCGGGAGCCGCGATTTCAATCTTGAACTCCTTGTCGGTCTCCTTGATGTTCACGGCCGGGGAAGCGAACTGCCTTGCGGGCATTACGTTGAAATCATCATCGAAAAGATCGCTGAAGATGCTTGGAAGCCAAGTCTGATTCCTTCTGACTACTGGATACATAATAAAATCTCCTATATTTTAAAAGTTGTTTGTTGTTGTTTCAAGGCCCCGCGCCAATCGCGGAACGCTTTAACATATATCAAAACCAGGACCATCCGGATTTTTTGTACATTTTGTCCTAAATTAACGCTTAACTGCTTGAAAATCAAGACATTTTGTCAGTCTCTGCGACATTTCGTCAGTATCTCCCAGAAAGCCCGTTTGAATTGTTGTGCAGATTGTTTATATTTGCAAGGATATAAACATAAGAAGATATGAAATACGTTTGCACCGTTTGCGGATATGTCTATGACGAGGCCGCTGAAGGAACCCCTTTCGATCAACTTCCCGAAGACTGGCTCTGCCCTCTCTGCGGAGTGGGGAAGGATATGTTCGAGCCAGAACAGTAGAATGAACGAACTGGAAGAAGCCCGGCAGGGAATAGCCGAAGTAGACAAGGAAATGGCTGTCCTCTTCGAGAAGAGGATGCGGCTCGCCGGCAAAGTGCTCGACTATAAGAAGGGCAACGGTCTCCCCATACTCGATGCGGCCCAGGAGGCCAGGGTGATTGCCAACAACACCGACAACATCTCCGATCCCTCAATCCAGGAGTATTATGTCCTGTTCCTCAGGGACATGATGAAGATATCCAAGGCCTATCAGGGCCGCCTGATGAACGGGATGAAGATCGCCTACTGCGGCGTGCCGGGCGCTTTTGCCCACATCGCGGCCCAGACCGTGTTCCCCGAGGCGGACATCGTGCCCTATCCCGATTTCGAAAGCGCCTACAAGGCCTGCGAGACCGGAGAGGCCGACACGGCCGTGCTGCCGGTTGAAAACAGCTTTGCTGGCGACGTGGGCGGAGTCATGGACCTGACCTTCCACGGCAGTCTCTACATCAACCTCATGCTCGAACTGGACGTGTCCCAGAACCTTCTCGGGCTTCCCGGCACGCGTCCGGAGGATATACGCACGGTCCTTAGCCACCCCCAGGCCCTGGCCCAGTGCGCCCGCTTCATCACCGACCGGGGGCTTGAGGCCCGCGAGTTTTCCAACACGGCGGCAGCCGCCAAGGAGGTGGTCCGTATAGGCGACAAGAGTATCGGGGCGATTGCATCCCGGCAGACTGCGCTCCTCTACGGGCTGGAGGTGCTGGAGCCGAACATCAATTCCGCCGTAGCCAACACCACCCGTTTTGCCGTCTTTTCCCGGGCCCGCAACAAGGCCAGCCTCCCGGAGACCGACGGGGAGCATTTCATCCTTGTGTTCACGGTGCGCAACGAGGCGGGAGCCCTTGCCAAGATATTGAATATCATAGGCTCGCACGGCTTCAACATGAGCAGCCTCCACAGCCGTCCAGTAGCAGGACCGCTCTGGAACCACTACTTTTTCGCCGAGCTCGAAGGCGGAGTTGAAACTGAAAACGGCCGCGACCTCCTGCGCCAGCTCGAGACAGTCTGCGACCGCTTGAAGATGGTCGGTTCATACAAGAGCCTCAAAATCTAAATCCCTATGACCCTTGAATTCCGGTCCGGCAATGTTGCCTACGGTATATCCATCGGCAACGGCCTGCTTTCCGAGGCGGGCAGAATCTTTGATCTCCGGCGTAAAGTACTGGTGGTCACGGATGAAGGCGTGCCGGAGGCATACGCGCAGGCCATCCTGTCCCAGTGCGCGGAGGGCAGCCTGCTGGTGATTCCCCAGGGCGAGGAGTCCAAAACGCTTGCCTGCTGCGAGTCCATCCTTTCCGTTCTTCTGGAAGGAGGATTCACCAGAAAGGACGTCATTGTCGCAGTGGGCGGGGGAGTCGTCGGAGATATAAGCGGCTTTGCGGCCGCCTGCTACCAGAGAGGCATAGACTACTACAACGTCCCGACCACACTGCTTTCCCAGGTGGATTCTTCCGTAGGCGGCAAGACTGCCGTCAACTTCCACGGAGTCAAGAACATAGTGGGCGCATTCCACCACCCCGCCGGGGTGCTGATTGATACTCAGACGCTGTCCACGCTAAGCCCGAGGCTCTTCTCAGAGGGCATTGCCGAGGTCATTAAAATGGCCGCCACCAGCGATGCCGCCCTTTTCAGCCTGCTCGAAGAGAGCAATGACCTGAACCCCCTGCTTCCAGAAATCATAGCTGCCGCCCTGCGTATAAAGATTTCGGTGGTGGAGCAGGACCCGGAGGAGAAAGACCTGAGGGCGGTACTTAATTTCGGCCACACCATCGGGCATGCGATAGAGGCCGCGTCCGCCGGCTCCTTTTTCCATGGCGAAGCCGTGGCCGTCGGTATGCTCTACACGGCCGAAGGCGAAGCCGCCACCCGCATAGAAGCGCTTCTGCGCAAGTTCACCCTTCCCGTGTCGGACCCCTTTACCGCTGAGGAGCTGATGCGTTTTGCCCTCCGCGACAAAAAGCGCAGCGGGGAAGAAGTGAAACTGGTGCGGGTGGATACAATCGGAAAATTCCGTTTCGAGTGGGCTGACGAAGCCGCCCTCGAAGCTCTAATACAGTCCCGAAAATGAAGAACAGTATAGGCACAAGCGTGATTCTGACCCTCGCCGGCGAGTCGCACGGAGATATGATCTGCGCCGTGCTTGACGGCATTGCGCCAGGCATTCCCGTCAGCGAGGAATTCATTGCGGCACAGTTGTCTCTAAGGAGGCCGTCAAGAGCCGCCGATACCGCCCGCAGGGAGCCTGACCGCTTCAGCATAGTCAGCGGTATCTTCAATGGCTGCACCACAGGCGCCCCCATCTGCATACTCATTCCCAATGAAAACGTGCGCAGCGCCGATTATGAGCGCACCCACACGCTTGCCCGTCCCTCCCACGCCGATTACGTGGCCCGCGTCAGGTACGGCGGCTTCGAGGACTGGCGCGGCGGCGGTCATTTCAGCGGCCGCATCACGGCCGGAATCGTGGCGGCCGGAGCCATTGCCATCGATGCACTGAAGCGCAAGGGTATCAGCGTCGGCACCCACATACTGGCCTGCGCTGGCGTCGAAGATGCCCCGTTCAGCGACGTCGATGCCGCCATACTGAAGAAGGAAATTGAGGCGGTGTCCGTCATGGACTTCCCGGTGCTCTCCGGATGCCGCGAGGCGATGGAGGCACGCATACTGGAGGCCAAAGCCGATGGAGATTCTGTCGGCGGCATAGTGCAGACGGCTGTCTGCGGCCTGCCTGCAGGTGTCGGTGAGCCCTGGTTCACATCGCTGGAAGGCGTTATTGCCAACGCCGTGCTGTCGATCGGCGGCATCAAGGGAATTGAGTTCGGGGCCGGTTTCGCGCTTGCCGGAATGCGCGGCTCCGAAGCCAACGATGCCTTCTGCATACAGGACGGCGGGGTCCGCACCAGGACCAACCGCAGCGGCGGCGTCAACGGTGGCATCTCCAATGGCATGCCGTTGATTTTCAATGCGGTGGTCAAGCCGACACCTTCCATATCAAAGCCCCAGGAGACCGTTGACCTCGACAGCTGCGAGCCCGCAACGCTCCAGGTCACAGGGCGTCACGATCCCGCCATCGTGCGCCGTGTTTGCATAGTCATCACCAGCCTGGTCGCCGTAGTGCTCTGCGACCAGCTTTCACTCCGTTTCGGAACGGACTACCTGAAATGATTTACGGATTAATAGGCGAGCGTCTCGGCCACAGTTTCTCCCGTGAAATCCACGGGCGCCTTTCCGGCGACCCTTATGAGCTGCGGGAGCTGACCCCTGCGCAATTGCCTGATTTCCTGCGCGAAAGGGATTTCAGGGGCATCAACGTGACCATTCCCTACAAGCAGGCCGTCATGCCCCATCTTGACGTGCTGGACGAATCCGCCCTGCAGTGCGGCGCCGTCAACACCATAGTCAACAAAGAGGGCCGGCTCTACGGCTACAACACCGATTACGACGGTTTCATTATGCTTGCCCGCCATGCCGGAGTAGATTTCCGGGATGCGGACGTCGTCATTCTGGGCGCCGGAGGCGCTGCCAAGGCGGTTGCCGCTGCAGCCCGTTCCATGGGCGCCGCATCGGTGCGCAATGCCGTCCGCAATCCCCGCGAAGAGGGGCAGTTGCCGCTCTCGGATGTGTCCGCTTTTAAGGATTGCGACATCTTGGTGAACGCTACGCCAGTCGGCATGTATCCGAACTGGCAGGGCAGGCTCCTGGACCTTGATGATTTCCCGAAGCTCCGGGGTGTGCTTGACTGCATTTACAATCCTCTGTGTACTGCCCTGGTCCTTGATGCCAGAGCTAAGGGAATCCCTGCCGACGGCGGTCTCTATATGCTTGTGGGCCAGGCGATAAAGGCCCGTGAACGCTTCACCGGAGAACCGCTCCCGGAAGGAGTTGCCGAGGCTGAGTTCCAGCACCTGCTACGCCGCAAACGCAATATCGTGCTGTGCGGAATGCCGTCCTGCGGCAAGTCCACGGTAGGCGCCGGACTCGCCAGTCGCACCGGCCGGCGTTTCGTCGATACCGATGAGATCGTGGCCCTCCAGGCCGGGATGGAGATTCCCGAAATCTTCGCCCGTGAGGGTGAAACCGGCTTCAGGGCCAGTGAGACGGCGGCCATCGAATCCATCGCTCCCGAGCAGGGACTCGTCATAGCGACCGGCGGAGGCGCCGTGCTCTCCGAAACGAACCTACGTTTCCTGCGCCATAACGGCATGCTGTGTTTCCTGGACAGGGACCCGGAGTTGCTGGTGCCGACCTCCGACCGCCCGCTGTCACGTTCTCGCATCGAGCTCATGGCTCTGTACAACAGACGTTTACCCATTTATGCCAAGGCCGCCGACCTGCGCGTTTCCAATAACGGATCCATTGAGGATACGCTTTCCCAGTTGATTGAATATGCCGTTTAAAGACAAGAAGATACTTATCGTCGGCCTCGGGCTTATCGGAGGCAGCTACGCCGAAGCGCTGAAGAGGAAGGGCTTCGAAGTCGGGGCCGTGACCCGTTCGCAGAGCAGCATAGACTATGCCCTGGAAAAGGGTATGATTGACTGCGGGACTACCGAAGTGACGAAAGAATTCGTGTCCCGCTACGACATTGTGGTTTTCGCCCTTTATCCACATATATTTCTGGAGTGGATTGAAAAATACCAGCAGTTCCTTAAACCCGGAGCTCTGCTGACGGACGTGACCGGTGTCAAGTCATCGGTTGTGTACAAGGTCCAGGATATACTCAGGGACGACCTGGAATTCGTCGGGGCGCATCCGATGGCGGGCCGCGAGGTCTATGGAGTGCGCAATGCCGACAGTTCCATATTCGTAGGAGCCAATTTCATCGTGACTCCGACCCCCGACAACACCGAGGTTGCAATTCAGGAGATTGAGGAACTGGGTCGCATTCTCGGCTTCTCGCGTATTTCCAGGCTCTCTCCCGGCAAGCATGACGAGATGATTGGCTTCCTGAGCCAGCTGACGCATTGCATAGCAGTGGGGCTAATGACGTGCAAGGACGTGGGACACATGTCGGCATACACCGGGGATTCGTTCCGGGACCTCACCCGAATAGCCCGGATCAACGACGAGATGTGGAGCGAACTGTTCCTGCTGAACCAGGATGAACTTCTGGCCCAGCTGGACCTGTTCATCGGCCAGATGGGTACTATACGCGATGCCGTCGCGGAAGGGGATACTGAGAAGCTCCGGGAACTTATGCGCCTTTCTACCGAGCGGCGCGCCTTGTTTGACAAATGATTGAGCATAAGATATGAACATGCGATTCAACCGCGAGCTCTTCAGCCCGCAGGAACTTAAGAGAATGTACGGCGTCTCGCCTGCAGCCGCAGAAAGTAAGGCCGCAAATGACAAGAAGATACGTGACGTGCTGGACGGAACGTCCGACAAGATGCTGCTGGTGGTGGGACCTTGTTCCGCCGACCGGGAGGAGTCGGTCATCGATTATATTTCCAGGCTTCGTCCGCTGCAGGAGAAGGTGGAGGACAAGATAGTTATCGTGCCCCGTATCTACACCAATAAGCCCCGCACCACGGGCGCCGGCTACAAGGGTATGCTGCACCAGCCCGATCCGATTGCTGATCCCGACCTTTTCAAGGGCCTGGTGTCGATCAGGAAACTGCACCTGCGCGCCCTGGAAGAGACGGGCTTTTCGTGTGCAGACGAGATGCTGTATCCTGAGAATCACTTGTTCCTTTCCGACTTGCTGTCGTATGTGGCGGTGGGGGCCAGAAGTGTCGAGGACCAGCAGCACAGGCTCGTGGCGAGCGGACTTGACATTCCCGTGGGTATGAAGAATCCTACCGGCGGCGACCTTTCTGTGATGATGAATTCCATCAATGCGGCGCAGCACGGCCATTCATTCATATTCCGTAACTGGGACGTTTCCAGCCAGGGTAATCCTTATGCGCACGCTATCCTTCGTGGCTACGTGGACAGCCACGGCACAAGCCATCCGAACTACCACTACGAGGACCTGCGGCGGCTGGCCGACCTCTATGCAGAGGGGAATTATGCAAATCCCGGAGTCATCGTGGATTGTAACCACTCAAACTCCGGGAAGAAGTATCTTGAGCAGGGGAGGATCGCCCGCGAAGTGCTTCACAGCGCCCGTTCGTGCGAATCGGTGCGGCGCATCTTCAAGGGGCTGATGATCGAGTCTTACATCGAAGACGGCGCGCAGAAGTCCGGCGAGCACATCTACGGCTGCTCCATCACCGATCCCTGCCTTGGCTGGGAAAAGACCGAACGCCTCATCCTCGATCTTGCTGACCTGCTTTAGCGTGCGTTCATGGCTATCCTTGCCTGGAGTTCCCAGGTGCGGATGCGGTCTTTGTAGAGGTTGTTGGCGTTGACTTTTTCAACGTCCAGGGCAGAATCTGAATTGCCACCCCATCGGCGGCAGTTGTACATCACCTCATAGATGCGGCCGATGCGGTACTCCCTGCTGATGCGCAGGGCAACGGCGTAGTCTTCGCCATACTTGGTGGTGGGAAAATTGATTTTCCGCAGAAGCGGGGTCCAGAACCCGCGTGGGGCGCCGAGACCGTTCACGCGCAAGGCGTTGTTGCGGCCGTTGTCCGGAGTCCACTCGCGATGGTCGATTATTCCCGGCGGCAGTTCACGCATCTCAAAATCAGTGATGCGGTAGGTTCCCACTACCATGGCGCAGCGCTGTTCGCGGAAGGCATCCACAAACTTCTGCACGGTGTGGCTGTCAGAATAGACGTCGTCGGAATCAAGCTGCAGGGCGAAACGGCCGCAGGCCGGGTGGTGCACAGCTGCATTCCAGTTGCCGCCGATTGCGTGGTAGCTCTTGTCCTGGGCAATGTAGATGAGCCTCGGATCGCCTTCGAACGAACGGATCACGTCCACGGTGCCGTCGTCGGAATTGTCGTCGACGACTATGACGTTATATGGGAAATTCGTCTCCTGGCCAAGCGCCGAACGGATGGCGTCGCCGATAGTGCTGACCCTGTTCTTGCAGGGGATGACCACCGATGCCTCCACGTCAAAAGGCACGCTGTCCAGGTCGACGTCTTTGAAAACGGGCGACAGATAGCCTCCGATACGTTTCAGATGGGCGGTGCACACTGCCTCCATCTCCAGCTGGACGGCCCTGTTGCGGGGATCCACATAGTCGAACAACTTTTCCCCGGAATCGCGCCTGTCGGTCTCGGTCTCATAGTATAGCAGTTCGTTGACGTGCACCAGGGGTCCGAGTTCCGACACCCTCAGCCGCAGGTCATACATCGCTGCAAACTCGTAATCCTTATCCATAGTAGCCACCGCCTGCTTGAGCAGGTCGGTACGATAGACCTGCACTCCGCCGAAATCAAATTCGTCGCGAAGGGATCCCGGCTGGTAATCAATCACCGGAGAGGGCTTCCCGTCATCGAAATGGTCGGAATAAATCATTGCCGCACCAGTGTCCTCAGCAATCTGGAGCAGCCGCTCAAGGCCGAAGTTCACCCAGTCGAGACGGGTCTGGCGGGTGTAGATCAGGGTATATGGTGTATCTGCCTGTGCAGCGACTCCGCGCAGGCTGGAGGTGGACGTCCGCATGGGGACGTCGAATCTACGTATATCCATATTTATTTCTTACTTGAAGCTTTACGGCGGATTGAAGCAATGAATGCCACAAGGATGGCAGTGGCGACTGCGGCCCAGCAGGCAGCCAGCCATCCGGTCCACTCCAGAGGCAGTCCAAGGCAGGTCTTGTCCACGCAGAAGAAGGTCAGGCAGACCGTGAACATGAACACAGCAGGTATGCCAGCAATCAGGAACTGCCAGCCGGTGGGGTACTTGCGGGCGAGCCACACCGTGATGGTGGCAAGGAAGAACACGGCCAGCGTCTGGTTCGACAGGCCGAAATAGCGCCAGATCACGTTGAACCCGTCTTCGTGGCTGATATTGAACCACAGCAGCACGCCCACGCCGGCGAAAACCGGAAGGCTGATGGCGAGGCGGTTCCAGATCTTGTCCTGCTTGACGTGCAGGAAATCAGCAATGTTGAGGCGGGCCCCACGGAGGGCGGTGTCTCCGGATGTGATGGGGGCCGCCACGACGCCCAGGATGGCGAGGATGCTGCCCACTATGCCAAGCCAGTGCTTGCTGACCGCAGTCACCACCTGTGGAGCGGAAGCCCCGTTGAGGCCGCACTCGGCCATTCCTCCGTCGAAGAAGAACCAGGAACTCACGGCAGCCCAGATGAGGGCCACGATGCCTTCAGTGATCATTGCGCCGAAGAAAATGGGACGCCCCATACGCTCGTTCTTCAGGCACCTTGCCATCAGCGGGCTCTGGGTAGCGTGGAAACCGCTCACGGCGCCGCAGGCAACGGTGATGAACAGGCACGGGAAAATGTTCTGCCCCTTCACGCCAACCGAAGGCGCACGGTTCTGCAGGCCGTCCCAGAATTCAGGCAGCGAAGGCCACTTGCTGAAGAGGCTGAACATCATCGCCACCGCCATGAAAAGCAGCGCAATGGCGAAAATCGGATAGATGCGGCCGATGAGCTTGTCGATGGGAAGCAACGTAGCTATGATGTAGTAACCCAATATGATAAGGGCCCAGATGAGTATCCATTTGGAGGTGCCGTCACCGGCCATGCCGCCCAGGATCAGGGCGGGGCTGTAGACGAACACCGTGCCCACCATAAGCAGCAGGAATGTGGTGAATATGACTATCAGTACGCGGCTGCCTCGGATCTCGGAACCAATGATCTCGGGGTAGGTAGCGCCTCCCTTGCGCATTGAAAGCATTCCCGAAAAATAGTCGTGGACGGCACCGGCGAAGATGCTTCCCAGCACTATCCACAGGTAGCAGGAAGGTCCGAACTTGGCTCCCATGATGGCGCCGAAAATGGGACCTGTGCCGGCAATGTTCAGGAATTGTATCATATATACCTTCCACGAAGGCATGGGGACGTAGTCCACTCCATCCTGCATGGACACGGCAGGAGTCACCCTGGCAGGGTCGGCTCCGAAGATTTTCTCGACAACGCGGCCATAGATTAGATAGCCGATGATCAGGACAACTATACTGATGATGAATGAGAACATAACTTGCTATTCAACTCCAAAAGAGAATACTATCGCTTCGTGGAAGGTCTTTCCGGGCCTTAGCGCCACGGGCGGGTACTCCGGACGGTTGGGGCTGTCCGGATAGTGCTGGCACTCGATGGCTACGCCGTAATAGTCGTGGTAGATGCGGCCGCGCTTGCCTTTCGGGCATCCGTTGATCCAGTTGCCGGTGTAGATCTGAACGCCCGGCTGGGTGGTCGTGACTTTAAGCGTGCGGCCGCTGCGGGCTGCTTTCAGCACCGCCGCCTCCTGCAACTGGCCGGGCTGGTAGCCGTCGATGAGCCAGCAGGCGTCATAGCCCTTCCCTATCTTGAGCGCAGGGAAATCCTTGCGTATATCCTTCCCGAGGCGCTTGGGATTGAGGAAATCCATCGGAGTGCCGGCAACTGGCTCGGATTCTCCGAGGGGAATCAGAGTCTTGTCAGTGGGCAGGTACTCGGAAGCATTGAGCCTGAGCCTGTGGTTCAGGACGGAACCCTTGCAGTCGAGGTTGAAATAGGCGTGGTTGGTCAGGTTGATTACGGTGGGGGCATCGGTCCTGGCCGTAAACGTGAGGCTGAGCACATTGTCTTCGCTCCATGCATAGTGGGCCACGACTACAAGCTTGCCGGGATAGCCCATTTCGCCATCCTGGGCCACGTATTTGAACTCGACCGCGCCCTTCTTCTTGCGGGAGTCCCAAACCTGGTTCTGGAAGCCCTGGGGGCCGCCGTGCAGGTGGTTGGGGCCATTGTTGACGGGAAGTTCGTAGGTCTTGCCGTCCAGGGTGAAGCGGCCGAGGGCTATGCGGTTGGCGTAGCGTCCGGGGCATTTGCCGAAGCACGGCCCGTCGGCTATGTAGTTCTCTGCCTTGCCGTAGCCGAGCACCACATCGCCCAGCTTGCCGTCTTTGTCGGGCACGTTGACCGACACTATTCCGGCTCCGATATTTGTCAGCACCACGGAGGCGCCGGAAGCGTTGGTGATGGTGTAGCGGTAGATCGCCTTGCCTTCGGCGGTCCTGGACCAGAGTTTTCTTGATACTGTCATAGTGTTATCGATTTTTGATTGATTACACGAAAGCGCCGAGCTCGCGGAGCTGTGCCGTGAGGGCGGCGGTGTCTATATCCTGCACGGCGCATCCCTGACGGACTGAACGCACTGCGGCAAGACCTGCGGCCTGTCCTATGCCCATGCAGCTCGCCTGCACGCGCAGGGAGGCGAGGGCCTTGCGGTCGGCGGAAATGCAGCGCCCGGATACTATCAGGTTGGGGAAGCCGGGGGCTATGAGCGCCCTGTAGGGCACGTAGGCGGCCTGCTTCAGTTTTATCAGCACCTGCCCGGAGCCCTTGCTGGAGTGCATGTCGATCTGGTGGGCGCCGCGCGAAATGCTGTCGGGGTAGTGCTCGCCGGCCACATACTCTTCGGCCGTGACGGTGTGGACTCCGAGGATACGCCGCGACTCCCTGATACCCGCTTGAGGGGCGCAGGAAGAGACGTAGCAGCCGGCGAATTCCTTGAAATGCCTGCGAAGCAGGTCGGTGAAGGTGAATATATCCTCCCTCAGGCGGCATTCCGCCTGCGTGAAATTGCGGTTGTCGGTGGAATCTGTGGCGGTGCGGGTGATGTTCACTGCCACGCTGCCGCGGTGCATCACGCTGTTGAACCAGGGGCCGCCGAAATCGGGAATCGGGGCGCCGGCGGCCTTCAGGGCGAGCAGTTTCTCGCGCACGGGCTTGCATTCACTCGAGCCTTTGCGGCCGCTGTGGTACATGTAGCGGATCAGCAGGGCGCTGTCGGTGTCGACTCCGGAAAGCACGAAGCAGAAAGAAGAGGGCTGGAACTCGCCTTCTGCATTGGACTGCATCGGCACGCAGGCAAGATATGCGAGGTCGCCGTCGCCGGTGGCGTCGATGAACACGCCGGCGCGCAGCGACTCCAGGCCGTTCTTGTTCTGGATGACGACCCTTCGCACGGAGCCGCCCTCCATCTCGCAGCCGATCAGCGACGAGTGCATGTACAGGTCCACCCCTGCTTCCAGCACCATGCGCTGGGCGCAGAGTTTATAGAGTTCTATATCGAAATCCACATTGCCCTTGGGCCACTCCACGAAGGCGCCGCCCATAGATTCGAGGCGCTGGACGAATTCCCACGGAATGCCGCCGATCACGCGCTCGCCCGCAAAGGCGAATTCGCTGATGGGGGCCACATAGCCCATGGTGGCCATGCCGCCAAGGAATCCGTAACGCTCTATGATTGCGGTCTTTGCGCCCTGGCGGGCGGCTGCAATCGCGGCGATGAATCCGGAAGGGCCGCCTCCGCATACTACTATATCATATTGGCCCGCTTCCGGGGCTGCCTTGCTGAAGTCTCCGGTCAGGGTGGCCCTGCCGGGGCCTGCGGAATGGAGTTTCGCCGGGGCCAGGGCAAGGGCGAGAGCCCCTGCTGCGCTACCCTTCAAAAATAGCCTTCTGTCCATATTCACAAAAATACAAAAAAAACTTGGATTTTATTTTTTTGTTCATATATTTGCAGAAGTATGTGTCGCACAAACATATTTGCTTCCAAGTGCTGGTGGCGCCTGAAGGATATTTCCGGTCAGGCTCATAGCTTGTGCGCATAACCGGTCACGGACCGGCATAAGATACAAGAGAGGCTGCCCGGAGACGGACGGCCGTTTTTTATGCAATTATCTATCAAATCCCATACTATTATGAAACAGAAAAAGTACTTGCTTCCGGAATCGGAGATTCCCACCCATTTTTTCAATATCCAGGCTGTCATGCCCAACAAGCCCCTTCCGTTCCTCCATCCCGGCACGAAGCAGCCGCTGAAGAGCGAAGACCTGTATCCCATCTTCTGCAAGGCTTGCGCCGACCAGGAGCTCAACCAGACGGATGTGTGGATTCCCATTCCGGAGGAAGTGCGCCAGCAGTATGCGGCCTATCGCTGCACCCCGCTCGTGCGTGCCTACGAACTGGAAGAGGCTCTCGGCACTCCCGCCCACATCTACTTCAAGAACGAGAGCGTGAGCCCCGCCGGCAGCCATAAGCTCAATTCCGCCATCGCGCAGGCCTATTATGCCAAGGAACAGGGAGTTACGAACCTGACTACCGAGACCGGCGCAGGCCAGTGGGGCGGTGCCCTGAGCTACGCCACCAAGAAGTTCGGCATCGAGTGCGCCGTCTATATGGTGAAAGTGAGCTATGAGCAGAAGCCCTTCAGGCGCTCTATCATGCAGGCCTTCGGCGCTGCCGTGACCCCTTCTCCGTCGATGTCCACCCGCGCAGGCAAGGATATACTCACCCGCAATCCCAACGACAGGGGATCCCTGGGATGCGCCATTTCGGAGGCCATAGAGCTTGCCGTCTCGACCCCCAACTGCAAGTATGCGCTCGGCTCGGTGCTGAATCACGTCTGCCTGCACCAGACAGTCATAGGCCTGGAAGCCGAAAAGCAGATGGAACTGGCAGGGGAGTATCCCGACATCGTGATCGCCTGCTTCGGCGGCGGCTCCAACTTCTCGGGGCTGGCATTCCCCTTCATGAGGCACAACATCCAGGACGGCAAGAAGACCCGCTTCATCGCGGCCGAGCCCTGTTCATGCCCGAAACTCACCAAGGGTAAATTCGAATATGACTTCGGCGACGAGGCCGGAATGACGCCGCTCCTTCCCATGTACACCCTGGGCCACACTTTCAAGCCTGCAGCCATCCATGCCGGCGGCCTCCGCTACCACGGCGCCGGTGTGATCCTTTCCCAGCTGATGAAGGACGGATACATGGAAGCCGTCGATATCGAGCAGCTTGACTCCTTCAAGGCAGGCGTTCTCTTCGCCCGCACCGAAGGCATTATCCCCGCCCCCGAATCCTGCCACGCAATCGCGGCCACGATCAGGGAAGCGCTCAAGTGCAAGGAAACCGGCGAGGCCAAGACCATACTGTTCAACCTCTCAGGCCACGGATTCGTGGACATGAGCGCATACGACAGCTACTTCTCCGGAGAGATGCAGAACTACCACGTCTCCGAAGCCGACCTGCAGAATTTCATCTCCAGCGCGGATGCACTGAACAAGTAGTCATGCTGCCGGTCTTCAGTCGAAGAACCGCAGGGTCCGGAGCATCTCGAAGACCATGTCCACGTATTCGCTGGACGAGTGGTTGAAGCCGCTTTAACTTGATCTGCGGAGAGTCTGCGAGGGGAGCGAGATCTTCAGTTTGCTGATGCTCCTGCCCACGTAGTAGAACAGGTTGAGGGTCGTGCCGTCGCTGTCGAAGTAGACGGAGCTTAGGTATCTGTGGGCTTTCTTGTTGCGGCAGGCTGGTTCGCACCAGACGAGGGTGCAGTCGCCGGTGGACTTTGATACTGCGCAGATGACGGTGTAGCCACGGATGTCGAAGACAGCCACATTGCTGCTCTTGCCTTTCTCTTTAGGGGCCTTCTTGCAGGCTGCCACAATTGAAGATTCCGGATCAAGCTGACCGAAGTGCAGGCGGGTGGCCCCCGACTGGGCCTTCGGGTTCTTTTCCAGCCACCATTCAATGGCCGCGTCGGCCAGCAGGTCGGCCTTGGAAATCTGCTGCAGAGAGCTGTTTGCCTTGAATTCTTCGAGTATCCATGCCGTCCCCGGACTCAGGTCGAGGCCCTCGATCATTTCGGGACTCTGGCCCTCGATCCTGAAGTCTTCGCCTTCGGCCGGCTTCATCGGATTGCCGTAGAACATCGCCTGGTAAACGATGTCTTCGTAAGGAAGATAGAGAACCTCCACATATTCGGAATCTCCGTTGAGGTAGCCAATGTAGAGGTAGTTCCGCAGGTCGAACGACGGCAGGAGGTCAAAGAACTTGACCAGGGTAAATGCCCCAGGATTGTCGGACAAAGAGTAAACGGGAATGCTCCTGGTCATCTTCAGTTCGCCGGAAGGGGAGAGAAAGCGGAGGGACAGCCCCTCGTCAAGGGCAACGACGTGCTCGAC
Organism: Bacteroidales bacterium; assembly: GCA_024695285.1. The sequence continues at coordinate 2,809 of JAILIM010000034.1, read as the reverse complement.
ATTGTCGACCTTAAAGCCTATGGCGTCGATGCACTTGCCTGCAATCTGCAGGGCTTCTTCGTGATCGATCTGGGTCGCGTTGTGCTCCATTATCCTGTCTGTGGCCAGGTCGATGAAGGGGGAGTCCGGGTATGTGTTATAGTAATTGCGCATGCCCTCAGCATCATCGTAGTCTATGGCGAAGAAGACCAGGGAGTCCCGCAGACGCTGGACTTTAGGCGCATAGACCGATTCTGGGTACTTTTTCAGGAACTTGTCGGCCGCCTTGACGGTAGGCCTCTTGATGGTACGGCCGTACAGGTTGGTCTCGGCTTTGCTTTGCGCCCCGGCAAGCGAAGGCAGCAGGACAAGGCATATCAGTGCAGTCAGTATCCTTTTAGTCATCGGGGTTCGTTCAGGCAGAAATCAACGGTGGTGTCGTAGTCGTTCCAGTTACGGAGGTGGAGGATAAGGTTCGTCTGGTCGTAGACGTTGCTGTACTGGGTGTCCTCGACGGTGCCGTCTTCCCAGAGCAGGTCTTTCCAGTGGACCTGGGCAAGGCATTCCTGGGCCTCTTCAAGGGTGAGGGTGCCGTCGTGCCCTGAAAGGAAGGCGGTCGCAGTCTCGTAGCGCCACCAGCTCTTGCTGTGGGGATTGCCGACGGCTATGTCCGGGACGGTGGTGTAGTACTTGTCCGAAAGTAGGTGGTTGGTGACGAGCATGTACTTTTCGGCCTCTCCCTTGCGGACTATCATGGTCTTCCAGCCGTCTTCCTTGTCGAATTCGACGACTGCGCAGTCACCGTTTGCGTCGGCAACCATGTAGTGGTATCCGGAGCCCACGGCTGCATCGTGGCGTACATCCAGGGTCGCCAGCAGGTCAAGGGCCTCCTGGACTGTCGCGCAGCGGTCAAGCCAGAGGCGCATGATTATGGTAGTGCCGACGTCGTGGTTGTCGGTGTCCTGCTGCGCCGCCTGTTTGGGGAGGGCCATTATGGACGTGCACAGGCCTTTTTCATTGATGCCGTCCACGGGGGCATAGACTGACGCGAGGCAGCTCAGGCTGGACAGGAATGAGTCCGGAACCTTGTCCAGGGAGTAGCCGAAATGAGACATGTCGCTGACTCCGATGGATGCATAACCGTTCTTCGGGCGGGATATGGTCACCATGGTCGGGTTCTTGAAGAAGTCGTAGTTGCGGCCGTACCAGAATCCGGTTCCGTCTGATTTCGTAGCCTGGAAGCTGGTGCAGTTGAAAGCCGCAATCTCCCCGTTTTCGTCGGCCACCTGGGCGCTCTTCATCTTGATGGGAAGGCCCTTGCCTATGCGTCCGATGACATAGTCAAGGAGCTCGGGGTTGGAGTCTATGTCTTTGGAAATCAGGTCGTCCAGGTCGTAGGCGGCCTTGTATTCCATTTTGTAGAGATAGGGGTTGTCGCCGACGGATTCAATGGTGGCGATGGTTCTGATCTCTCCGCCCCAGATGCAGGCAATGGCGATGAACAATGCGGCAAGGATGCCGATAAGCCAGGTGATTACTCTTTTCATACTGATTACATTTGTTGCAAATATATAGATAATATTTTTACCTTTATGACGAAATTTGATAATCATGAAAAAGTTATTACTGGCTATGGCCGCATTCGTTATGGCTTTGTCCTGCACACAGAAAGAATCCCAGAAGATTCTTGTCCTTTATTACTCCCAGAATGGAACGACCAAGGTGGTTGCCGAGGAAATCTGCAACCGTCTAGGTGCCGACATCGCTGAGATTGTTCCCGTCGATCCCTACGCGGGGAATTTCCAGGAGACCATCGAAAGGTGCCAGAAGGAAATGGAAGCAGGGGAGATTCCTGCCGTGGAGCCCCTTTCCTGTGACCTCAATGATTATGATTTGATTTTCCTCGGCTATCCCGTCTGGTTCGGCACATACGCTCCGCCTGTCGCCGGCTTGCTCGAGGCTGCTGATTTCAGCGGCAAGAAGATTGTGCCTTTCTGCACGTTCGGAAGCGGCGGACTGGATTCCAGCGAGAAGGCACTCAAGGATAAGGAGCCGGAGGCTGAGATCCTTCCCGGATATGGAGTGCGTGCAGCCCGCATAGAGGCTGTTCCCGGGGAAATTGACCGTTTCCTGAAAGAAGGCGGTTTCATTGAAGGCGAGTATGAAAAGTACGGCGATTTCTCGAAGGTGCGTCCTGCCTCTGAGGCAGAAACTGCCGTGTTCGACGCCGCCGTGGCCGGTTATCCGATGATCCACGCAGCTGCGAAGAACGTATCTTCCAGGGAAGTTACCGGTGGAACCGAATACCTGTTTGAGGCTGAAGACGCCCCCGATCCCCGGTTCCCTGGTGGCCCCAGGATCATCAAGGTGTACGTGCTTGACCTTGAAGGCCAGGAGCCTGTGTTCACCCAGGTGCTCAGATAGTCTCCTCTGGATACATCACTTTGGCAAAGAACTGCGCCATGCAGCCTCTGATTTCGTAGAAAACAGGGGTTAGGTTGCCATATTCGTCGTGCTGTATGTGATGCCGGGCATCTTCGACTGAATGGTGCTCCGACAATTCTTTCACTCGATATGATGGCCCGGTCATGTTGACCATGAAGGCTTTGTGGCAAAGCCGGTCAACCGACAATTTTGGGACAATTATATATGAAAAACCCCTCTGAGATGCTCTCAAAGGGGTTTTTCAGTGACTCCTACAGGACTCAAACCTGTAACCTTTTGATCCGTAGTCAAATGCTCTATTCAATTGAGCTAAGGAGCCGTATGCCGGGCCGGAGCCCGGCTGTAGTCCTATTCGGCGGAGGTCTCCTTGACGGCGCGCTTTGCT
>JAILIM010000078.1 GCA_024695285.1 Bacteroidales bacterium | reverse complement strand
GTCTCCTTGCTTGCCCCAGTTTTTATCAGGGCCTTCAAAGCCATTAAGACGATAAAAAAGATGTTGCCTTGGGGGCCGTCCATATCGACGATAATTTCCGGTTTCTTCTTTTTCATATCAACTCGGCATTTGGTTAGGCCTTACATAGACGTAGAGGGGCGTTCCAGCCGTCAGGGTGTCCCTGTGAGGCCTTGGCTTCCGCAGCATCGCCTCCAGCTTTGGGATGAGGGCGTCCAGTTCGTCCGGCGTCAGCATCCCGAAGGGCTTGCCGGCGATGCGTTTATCAAGGCAGAAGGCATCCACCTTGGAGAAGTCCGTGGTGTTTATACCAAGGCGCTGGATCCTGTTCAGCACCGCCGAGCGGGATTTGCGCCTTCGTGCAAAATAGGCCTCCCTGCTTTCGCTCTGCTGCCTGTCATTTTGAAGGCAGTCGCACATGGATTCATACTCAGACTCTTTCATTTCCCGTAGGGATGTAGTCCGCCCATGAGTGAACTCAGATACAAGATCCTCCTTGTACAGTTCCAGGTCTATGCCCTTCGCCTTGGCAATGGCATAGAAACGTGAGTAGTTGTATTTCTTCTTTCCCATACTTCTTGCTTATTTTACCTGCCTTCCCAGTACCGGCGGGCACCATCCTCCCAGATTACTATTTCCTTGTCCGGCCCGATGAACCGGCCTTTGCTAATGGCCTTGTATCCTTCCACCCAGATTTTCAGGGAGGCATCGTACATCGCACTGCAGGCGGCGCGGCCTTCCGGCTGACGACCGTGGGTACGGCTCACGAATATCAGAAGCTTTGTGGGGTGCTTCTCGCAGAAGGCCCTGAACTGCTTATAGGTAAGTCCCATAAACTGGAAGGAGTCCAATACCACGAACCGGGGCGAACGGGGCTGCGAGATCTTTGCGTCCAGCTCCTCCAGCGAGAGGCTGCAGATCTGGAAATTGCTTCCCAGCTCTCCCATCCCATAGCGCCGCAGGGTATTCTGCATCGTCAGGCTCACGCCCTCCTCCCTAGAGTCGTAGAGCACTTTTCCGAAGGTGGCCAGCTCCTTGCAAAGGGACACTACGGCCGAGGTCTTGCCGTTGCCGGAATTCCCCCAAATGAACCACACGCCGGAGGTCTCTACCTCACCCAGGCATCCGTCCCAGCCACCGCCCAGGCGGATTGTGTCAAACTTCATCTGGAGTACCTGTTTTGCCGATAATGTCCGTGCCATTTGAAAGCCGTTTGAGAATGGATTGAAAGTGTTTTAAATGCGGGACGCGGCAGCTATACGGATTTGTTTGTGGGTGGATTTCTTGACTCTCCGGAGGTCGAATTCCAGCTGGCTTTTCTTGTAGTCGCCTGACTCTTTGACCACGGTTGCGATGGCCTTCTCTTCCGTCAGCCCGTTGTTCCTGCAGATGGCATTCACCTCATACTCGGTGATGCTGGAGAGCGGAACGAACCGGCGGCCAATCCTGGAATACAATTCCTCATACCCTTTGCGGTCCAGCTTCAGTCCCTTGGCCATCCTCTTCTGGATGTAAGGGGTGGAGAGGAACACGATACCGCATTTGTCCTCAAGGGCGTTGTACAGGCTGATGAAGTAGTACATCACCGAGTCCGTCAGTTTGTCCCCCTCGTCGAAGACCAGCAGCGGGCGGTCCAGCTTCACCACCTCATCCACGATGCGGGTCAGGGTGGCCCGGACGGTTAGCCCTTCGTTCCTGATTCCGATTTTCTTTGCCAGCTCCTCCACGAAGTCGGCCTTGTGCATATCCTCCGAGCAAGGCAACACGAACACGTTCCTGTGCGTCTTGGCATACTCGAAGGCCGCGGTTGTCTTGCCTATGCCCGCCGGGGCTACAATCCAGGACACATTGTGATACTGCTGGGCGTCGGAAAGAAAAGTCTCCACATCCTTGAAAGCGGCGGTTCCGCATATGCGCCAGCCGTCGGTGCGGCCGCCGGCTATGGCCGCCCGGATCTTGAGGAACATCTTGTCACTGATATTCTCAAACTTGCCGTTCACTATTTGGTTGAAAGTTCCCGGGCTTGTTATACCCTGGAGGGAGTTGGCCGCCTTGGCCTGGCTGTCGTAGCCCTTGGAGTAGGAGATCAGCTGCTGCTGGATGCCCCTTTTTTCCTGATCTGAAAGTGATTGTACCATTGTATTTTGGGATTAGTTACATTCTGCCCAAGGCTGCCGCCTCATCGTAGTAGTCCATATTGCTGACAGCCTTGTTGAAGGGCCCCACATCCACCGTGTCCGGGGCTTCCGTCTGGGTGGAGATGACTATTGAGTCGGCCAGGCTCTCGAATTCACTCTCACTGATACCCTTGAGTACCGGAGTCTTGAGGCCGTTCTGTTCCGGGGCCACACCATGCTCCAGCTCCAGGGCGTGGTTCTCGATCCGGCGAAGCACCCGCATCCGTTTGTTCTCGATGTCGTTGTACCGGATCAGGGCCATATCCCCTTCCTGCTGTTCCTGGATGTTGCGATGGAAGGCCAGGTAAGGATAAGCCGTTGCGGCATACCTGAGTCCGCTTGCAGTCTGCTCAAAGAGTAGGGCTGCATCCATCTTCATCGGGTCAAACTTCACAATGAACTCCTTCCCGGTGTTCACTTTGCGCCATTCATAGTCCGGCTTTCCGTCCTCGGTCAGCACTTCGTAGTTGTACTTGCGCTTCCGGTACTGGATGGTGATGCCGTCGGCGGTGAAGCGGGACGGGCGGTCTGTCCGGACCCAGAACAGGTTCACCATATCAATCTCCGATACGGCCTCCGACTCCGGATTGAAGCTTGCCTGGTAGGCGGCCATCCGGTCGCCCATTGTGTTCCATTCCTGCCGGGCGGCAGCATAAGCCTCCAGCAACTCCTCGTAGGTGTAGAGGGATTCCTTGTTGGTATCGATGAATTCCCGGTTAACCTTCCAAGCCTCCTTGGCCGAAATGTTGCCGCCGGTGAAGCGCCAGTCCTTGTTCAGAACCTGCTGTTGGAACTGGCCGAACAGACGCTCGATGGTCTTGGACTGGGGGTTATAAGGGGACGTGGTGCGGGAAATGTGGGACACGATACCGGCGAAGAAAGCCTGGGCCACCTTGGAGGTCTGGCCGCCCTGGTTGTCTGTCACGATCTCGTAGGGCTTGTGCCCGGATGTCTCCACGGCCATACGAAAGGCCCGGTACTGCAGGTCGAAGTTCTCGCTCTTGCCGATGGCATAGCCCAGGAGGACATCCTTCATCGCGTCGGCGACCTCATAAACGAAGGCCGTCTTCACCACCAGCTTCCCGCCCTCGTAGGCTTTGTAGAAGAGGTTCAGCTTGGTACCGTCCCCGTACCACAGGCTGTCGCGCATCGTGGGCATCAGGGTCTTGTTATGGCGCGAGAACAGCTGCTTGGATGCGAGCTCGCCGTACACGGCATCATACCACTGGGGCTTGATGTCCGGGCGCTCCAGCAGCTGCCTGAGGGAGTTTTCGGATTTGAGGGGTTTCCAGCCTTTCTTTTCGCAGATTCGGTTATACTCCTCAAAGATCTGGGAGACAGTGTACACGGGCACCCGACTTCGGCGCAGGGCGATGATCTGCCGCTCTCCATCTTTTGTGATCTTGATGGTATTCTTATTGCCGAACTTCCCGGACACAAGGCAGGCATATCCCTCCTTGGCATATTCCCGGAGTTTGTCACGGAGCCGGGCCCCGCTCTTGGGGAGGGTGTGGTGGTAGGTATCCCGGAGTTCCTCCGACGCCTTGAAGATGTTGCTCCAGATGACCGGGGTATTGTTGTTGCCCGCCCGGTGCATCGCTTTCTGGGTGTTGAACATATCCTGCAGGGCGTTTAGCACCCGGGCGTTGACGGTGTATTCTTCCTGCTTCGGCTCGGGAATGTGCTCCCCGTTGGGCAGGATGTGTTCATAGAAGAACCGCTGGGCGGCCTGGTCCTGTGGCAGCCCCGCCTTTTCCTTTTTCATAATATCTTCGGGCTTTCCGTACTTCTCGATGAAGCGGGCTTTGAAACGCTCCGGCAGCGAGGCGTACTCTACCAGGGCGTAGGAACCATAACCCTTGCCGGGGCGCAGGACGGTGAAACGTCCCCGCTGCTGCAACTTAAAGTAACAAGCGGGGGTCATTACCGGATCGACCCCTCCGGTCAAGTCCTCTACCGTTACGGCTATTATGTTTCCAAAATATTCCATTTTACGTATGTTGGTGGAGAGAGAGGGAGTCGAACCCTCCGCAATGTTCTAGGGACACATTGCCGCCTATTCTCCCCAAAATGGGCCCTGCGGTGCGGCCCCAGCTATGTCAGGAAATCTTCAACCATTCTAACTAAACCCTCGAACTATGAAAAAGATCTTTAGAAATGGTACCGCAGTCTGCGTCCGCCTCCCGGCGGTCTGGAATAATCACTGTATTTGTGTTCCACACAAAGCATGGTGATTATGTGATTTATACTTCCTCTTGGTCATACTCATTATTCTTTGGCTGCTTTGATTGCCTTATAGAACCCATAAGCCCCGGCGTAAGCAAGCGGGAACCCGCCGCACCACGCCAGGGGCCATATGCTGGTGGTTGCGGCAAAGCAAATACCCGCGGCCATCAGCACAACGCATCCTGCAATATGCAGCGCCTTCCTCATATCTTGGCGCTCATAAGTTGTTTGGAGATTTCCTGGGCGCGTGCAAGCACATTCCCCCAGGCCTTGATGGGGAGATCCCTGAAGACCTCTTCCTTCTCGCCGGGCACTTGCAGAGTCACGGCCCCGCTCTTTTTGTCCAGCACGACACA
>JAILIM010000003.1 GCA_024695285.1 Bacteroidales bacterium | reverse complement strand
CCGTCCCGTCGAGTCTTCCTTCGGATCCAGGAAGTTCTCCACGTTCCAGCTGACCACCAGCAGGCTGTCCACCAACGACACCAACAGAATCAATAATTTCATAGTCTCAAAAAGTTTAGTACTGCAAAAATAACCATTTTTCCAAAACCTCCAACCCCGCCCCCCGGTGGCCCCCAACCTCCTGAATAATAATCACTTGCCGCTTTTGCCTGCAAGAAAAAAGATGCAGGCAAATATTGGAAAAGGTTGATAATAAAGAGGTTAACGGCCACCGAAAGAATGGCGGCTTATTGCAAAAAAATTGTAAATTTGTAGGATAGGATTAATAAAAGTATTTATGAGTTTAAAGTGTGGAATAGTGGGATTGCCGAATGTCGGGAAGTCGACGTTGTTTAACTGCGTCAGCAGCGGCAAAGCCCAGAGCGCAAACTTTCCTTTCTGTACCATAGAACCCAACCTCGGCTCGACCAACGTCCCTGACCGCCGCCTCGAGGTGCTGACCGAAATCTGCCACCCCCAGCGCACTATCCCGGCCACCGTCGACATCGTCGACATCGCCGGCCTCGTCAAGGGCGCCAGCCGCGGGGAAGGCCTCGGCAACCAGTTCCTCGCCAACATACGCGAATGCGACGCCATACTCCACGTGCTCCGCTGCTTCGACGACGGCAACGTCGTCCATGTGGACGGCTCCGTGGACCCCGTGCGCGACAAGGAAGTCGTCGATACGGAACTCCAGATCAAGGACCTCGAGACCGTTGAGTCCCGCCTCTCCAAGTGCGTCAAGGCCGCGCAGGCCGGCGACAAGGAGTCCCGCAAGCTCGCCGACCTTCTCCAGCGCTACAAGGCCGCCCTCGAGCAGGGCAAGTCCTGCCGCAGCGTGGCGCTCGTCAACGACGAGGAAGCCCAGCTCGCCCATGACCTCTTCCTCCTGACCAACAAGCCCGTCCTCTACGTCTGCAACGTCGATGACGCCTCGGCCGTCAATGGCAACGCCTACGTCGATGCCGTGCGCGAAGCCGTCAAGGACGAGAATGCCGGAATACTCATAATCTCTGCCCGTACCGAGTCCGAAATCGCCGAGATGGAAGACTACGAAGACCGCCAGATGTTCCTCGAGGAAATGGGCCTGGAGGAATCCGGCGTGGTGCGCCTCGTCCAGGGAGCCTACAAGCTCCTCGGGCTCCGCACCTTCTTCACCGCCGGCGCCGACGAATGCCGCGCCTGGACCATCCATGCCGGCGACAAGGCCCCCAAGGCCGCCGGAGTCATCCACACCGACTTCGAAAAGGGATTCATACGCGCCGAGGTGATCAAGTACGAGGACTTCGTCCAGTACAAGACCGAAGCCGCCGTGCGCGCCGCCGGAAAGATGGGCGTCGAAGGCAAGGAGTACGTCGTCCAGGACGGTGATATCATGCATTTTTTATTCAACGTATAATACTGATAACCAATGAAAGAAAAGATCCACAGCAAGTTCCTGTCCCAGTTTGGGGAAGGCGGAGTCTTCTACGCGGCCGCAGGCCGTATAAACCTCATCGGCGAGCACACTGACTACAACGGCGGTTATGTGTTCCCCGGCGCCATCGACAAGGGCATTATGGCCGAAATCAAGCCCAACGGGACCGATAAGGTCCGTCTGTACTCCCTCGACTACGACGCCTCCGTCGTCTTCGGGCTCGAGGAAGCAGACAAGCCGGCAGAGGCCTGGGCATGCTACATCTTCGGCGTGTGCCGCGAGACCATCAAGCGCGGCGGCAAGGTGGCCGGATTCGACGCCGCCTTCGCGGGTGACGTGCCCCTTGGCGCCGGCCTGAGCTCCTCCGCAGCCCTCGAAAGCTGCTTTGCCTTCGCAGTCAACGACATTAACCACAACGGCTTCGATCTCTTCGAACTCGCCCGTATAGGCCAGAGCACCGAGCACAACTACTGCGGCGTCAAGTGCGGCATCATGGACCAGTTCGCCTCCTGCTTCGGCAAGAAAGGGCAGCTCATCCGCCTCAACTGCAAGACCCTCGAACACCAGTATTTTCCCTTCAACCCCGAAGGCTACAAGCTCGTCCTGCTTGACACCTGCGTGAAGCACGAACTCGCCAGCTCAGCCTACAACTTCCGCCGCCAGTCCTGCGAGCGCGCTGCTGCGGCCATCAAGGTGAACCACCCCGAGGTGGATTTCCTGTCCGACTGCAAGAGGGTGTGGCTCGATGAGGTGCGCGACAAGATAAGCGAAGAGGACTTCATTCGTGCCGAGTATGTCATCGGCGAGGTGCAGAGGGTCCTCGACGTCTGCGACGCCCTTGAAAGGGGAGACTACGAGACCGTCGGCGAGATGATGTACCAGACACACTTCGGCCTGAGCCGCCTCTACGAGGTCAGCTGCCCCGAACTCGACTTCCTCGCCAAACTCGCACGCAAGATGGACGTGACCGGTTCCCGCGTGATGGGCGGCGGCTTCGGCGGCTGCACCATCAACCTCGTCAGGGACGAGCTCTACGACGAGTTCGTCCAGAAGGCCGCAGAGGCCTACAAGGCCGAATTCGGCCACGAACTCAAGGTCTACGACGTGGTCATCAGCGACGGCGCAAGGAGGCTTTAGCCCATGAAGCTGCGCGCCCTTGTCCTGGCCCTGAGCCTTTCGCTGCCGGCCCTTCCGGCCGCCGCCCAGTTCTATTCCTGGGGCGGCGAGCCGGTCGGCCAGCGCTGGTACCAGATAAAGACTGATGACTACAAGGTCATCTATCCGGAAGGCCTGGACTCCCTGGCGCGCGTCTATGCTACCCTACTGGAGCAGGTAAAGGACCCGCTCGCCGTCACCTCCGGCTACCGCCCCAACCAGATGTTCAGCAAGCGCTTCCCCGTGGTCCTGCATCCCTGGGACCTCCACGCCAACGGCATGGTGGCCTGGACCCCGAAGCGGATGGAACTGTTCACCACCCCGTCCGCTCAAGCGCCGCTGCCCCAGACCTGGGCCGAGCACCTCGTCATCCACGAGTCCCGCCACGTCGCCCAGCTGCAGTATGTAGGGGAGAAGCCGTACCGCTTCTGGAACTACCTGATAGGACAGCTTGGCGGAGGGGCGCTTGCCGCGCTCTACTGCGGCCCGGCCTTCGACGAGGGCGACGCCGTGGCTGCGGAGACTGAGCTGACCCCCACCGGGCGCGGCCGTGACGCCGACTTCCTGGAATACTTCAGGGTGTCCTTCGCGCAGGGCGACTACCGTGACTGGTGGCGCTGGCGCTACGGCTCGCTGAAGTACTATACTCCTGACTACTACAAGGTTGGCTACGTCACGGCGGCCGGCCTGCGCAGTGTCTATGACGCTCAGGACTTCACGGCGCGCTACTACGAACGGCTCTTCCGCGGGAAATGGCCGTTCCCCTTCTTCGTGTACCCCGGCACCGTGCGGGAAGTCTCCGGCAAGAACTTCAGGGACTCATTCACAGAAATCTGCGACACGCTCAAGCAGCGCTGGAGCAGGGACGAGGCGGCCCGCGGGCCCTTCATGACCACTACACGCATCTCGCCCGAGTCGCCCCATTATATGGAGTACGGCAACGGCTGCTGGCTCGATACCACCTACTTCTGCGTCCGCAAGGGCATGGCGCAGGCCGCGCAGCTCGTGCGCATAAGCTCAGATGGGCAAGTGCACCCCCTGTCGTCATTCTCGGCCAGCACCGGCCAGCTCAAGGCTGACGAGAACCTCTACCGGGTGTACTGGAGCGAAATAGTGCGCGACCTCCGCTGGGACATGAAATCCTGGTCGGAAATATGGTACTATGCAGCCGACGGGAAGAAGCACCGCCTGACCCACAGGACCCGATGGTACAACCCCGCGCCGTCTCCTGACGGGACGCAGCTGTCCGTGACCGAATACTCCGTGGACGGCCCTTCTGCGCTTGTCGTGCTGGACGCCTTCACCGGAAAGGAAACTGCCCGCTATGACGCGCCCACGGGCGTGCAGGTGCTCGAATCCGAGTGGACGGAAGGCGGGCTCGTGGCCCTGGCGCTGGACGGAACCGGCGATACCTTCTACCGTGTCGGCCCCGAGGGCTTCGTGCCGCTGCTGGAATGCGGCCGCGTGACCGTCAGGGACCTCTTCAGGCACGACGGAAAGCTGTATTTCACAGCAGACCTGACCGGCGTGCAGGAGCTCTACAGCCTCGAAGCGGACGGCTCTTCCAGCCGGCTGACCAGCAGCGTCCAGGGTGCCAGGTCCTACACCTTCAGCCCCGACGGCTCGTCGCTGCGCTGCTCCGTGCCGCGCCCCGAGGGCCGCGTACTCTGCGAGCTCCCCGCCACGGGCCTCCCGAAGCCCGTCCGGGCCGATTTCTCGCAACTGCACCGCTATGAATTCGCGGAAGAACTGTCAGCCTCCAACCCAGGGCAGATTCCCTACGAAAGCCCCGTGGAGCTGCCGGAGCCCGAGCGCTACAACCGCCTCGCCAACCTCTTCCGTTTCCATTCCTGGGCCCCGATATACCTGGATTATGACGCCATCTCCAGCCTGAGCGTCGAGTCCCTGACCACGAGCGCGGCTCCCGGCGCCACGGCCTTCTTCCAGAACGACCTCGGCACCATGAGCGGTACCGTTGCCTACGGCGCCATCCCCGGCAAGGACGCCTGGACCCACAAGGGCGAGCTGAACTTCACCTACACCGGTTTCTTCCCCGTCTTCGAGGCGAAGCTGACGATAGACAGCGACAAGCCCGCTTTCTATTATCTGAAGAGCTACTACAGCAACTTCTCCCGCCGCCTGGCGTTCACCTACGACGACATCGAAGGCTACCCTTCGCTCAACGCGACCCTGACGACGTATTTGCCGTTTTCGTTCAACTCCGGCGGCTGGTCGAGGGGCGTGGTCCCCCAGGTGCGCTGGTCGCTCACCAACAGCCTCGTGTCCTATGGCAACCTGGCCATAATGAGCCGGCTTTCGGCAAGCCTGCGCGGCTATGCCGTCCAGTCCACGCCCCAGCGCTGCACCTACCCTAAGTGGGGTGCGGGCCTTGAGGCGGGCTGGAGCGGCCGCCCCGGCGCCACCGGAATCTTCACCCCCAATGCCTACCTATACGGCTACGGCTATATCCCCGGAGCAATGGACACTCACGGCATACGCCTCTCCGCAACCCTCCAGGCTCCGACGGGAGAGGGCCTGTTCAACGAGCGCTACGTGTCCGTGATGCCGAGGGGAATGGGCTCATATACCTCACTGGCCGGCACGATGGCCAATTATTCCCTGCAGACACGCTTCACTTTGGATTACGCCTTCCCATTCGCCCCCCTTGACTGGTCCGGGATGGGCCCCGTTGCCTATGTGCGAAACATGGAATGCACCCTCCACGGCGACCTTTCCCGGTTCTACGGGGTGAAGGCCACCAAAACTCTCGCCAGCGTGGGCGCGGATCTTGTAGTCGTACTGGGCAACCTGTTGTGGATTCCAGATGACACCCGCCTGGGCGTGAGCTACTACTACAACATCGGCGCACCGGCGGACCTAAATCCCCATTCGGTGAGTATGGTATTTAATGTAAGTTTCTGATATGATGAGACTTGATTGTGTTTTAACTGCATTTTCACTGCTTGCCCTCGCGGCCTGCGGCGGGCAGCCCGGCACCCCCTCCGACAACACGGAGGCCAGTGACACCCGGCCGCTCATGGCGACGGCCCCGGCCGGGGAAGAGGCTCCCGCAAAGACGCGCCCCTTCCCCTCCGTCACCGTGCCGAGCGTCTATGAAGGAGGCTCCGCCGAGAGCCAGGACTACATCCTCGACCACTACTGGGACGCCTTCTTCAAGGGCGACGGCACGACCGGACCGGACACGGTGCTCGGCGTGGCCGACGGCGACGTGGAGCAGGCTCTCTCCAACTATATCCAGATCCTCGCCATGGTCAAAGCCCAGGCTACCCCGGACAGCCTGCAGCCGCTCCAGAGGGCCAGGAACAGCGTCCGGAGCTTATTCAAGAAGCTTGAAGCACGCCAGCAGGCCGATACCTCCGCCCTGACCTACCTGCGCATGACTGAAATGGTGGCCCGCTACCTCTATGACCCCAATTCTCCCATGCGCGACGAGGACCTCTACCTGCCCTTCGTCGAGCTGATGGCGGACAGCCCCTTCACCCGGGACGACATGCGCACCGCCTGCCGGCACGAGCTCAAGATGTGCCGCACAAACCCTTACGGCAGCCAGGCCCCCGACTTCAAGTTCAGCCGCATCGACGGCAGCAAGGGGCACCTCTACGGCGTCAATGCCGAATACACGATGCTCTTCTTCAGCAATCCGGGCTGCGAGTCCTGCAAGCAGATCATCCACGACGTCATGTCCCGCCAGTACGTCGAGTCCTACATAGCCTCCGGCCGCCTTGCCATAGTCAACATCTACGTTGATGAGGAAATAAAGGCCTGGCGCGAATACCACCACAATTACCCCCGTTCCTGGATCAACGGCTACGACCACACATTCTCCCTGCGCGACAGCTGGAAATACGACATTCGGGCTATACCCTCCCTCTACCTGCTGGATTCGTCGAAGCGGGTGCTGATGAAGGACGCGCCCACCGAAAAGGTCCTTTCGTTCCTGGATAAAATTTAGCACACAATGAAGCAATACCTTGATCTGCTGCGGCATATCCGCGAACACGGAGTCATCAAGTCCGACCGCACCGGAGTCGGCACCCAGAGCGTTTTCGGCTACCAGATGCGCTTCGACCTCAGCGAGGGATTCCCCCTCCTGACCACCAAGAAGGTCCACCTGAGATCCATAATCCATGAGCTGCTGTGGTTCATCGCGGGCGACACCAACATCGGCTACCTCCACGACAACAAGGTCACCATCTGGGACGAATGGGCCGACGAAAACGGCGACTTGGGGCCCGTCTACGGGCACCAGTGGCGCAGCTGGGAGGCGGCGGACGGCCGCAGCATCGACCAGCTTTCACAGGTCATCGACCTGATAAAGAACCATCCCGACTCCCGCCGCATGCTGGTGTGCGCATGGAATCCCGGCGACATCGACAAGATGGCCCTGCCCCCGTGCCACTGCCTGTTCCAGTTCTATGTGGCCGACGGGAAACTCAGCTGCCAGCTCTACCAGCGCAGCGCCGACACCTTCCTCGGGGTGCCGTTCAACATTGCCTCCTACGCGCTCCTGACCATGATGCTGGCGCAGGTGTGCGGCCTGCAGCCCGGGGAGTTCATCCACACCACGGGCGACACCCACATCTACCTCAACCACTTCGAGCAGGTGGCGGAGCAGCTCTCCCGTGAGCCGCGCCCCCTGCCCCGTATGATACTGAATCCGGAGGTGAAGAGCCTCTTCGATTTCCGTTACGAAGATTTCACCCTCGAGGGCTACGATCCCTGGCCCGCAATCAAGGCTCCGGTCGCTGTGTAGTATGGAAAAATGTCTGATAGTGGCCATTGCCGACGACGGTGCGATCGGCATCCGGGGCTCTCTGCCCTGGCATATTTCCGAAGACCTTAAGTACTTCAAGCACACCACCTTGGGCTGCCCCGTGATCATGGGCCGCGGCACCTGGGAGTCCATCGGCAGGCCTCTTCCGGGCCGCAAGAACATAGTGCTGACCAGCCGTGACATTCCCGGCGTCTGCTGCGTCCGTTCGCTGGAGGAGTCGTTCAGGGAGGCGGAGCCGGCCCCGAAGGCCTTCATCATCGGCGGTGCGGCGGTCTACAAGGCGGCCATCCACATAGTGGACAAGATGTACATAACGCACGTCCACACAAAAGTTCCGGGCGCTGATGCGTATTTTCCCGAGATTAATTCCGATATTTGGGAGTTGGAATCCGCATCCGATGTCGCCACCGACCCGGAAACGGGCCTGTCCTACGAGTTCCGGGTGTACGCTAAAGTCAACATCCCTTAGTCCAGCTTCCTCCAGCGGAAACCCCGCATTTCTGACGGAGGTGTCCCTGAATCCGGGACACCTCCAGCAGAGACCTTCCGGCAAAATTCTCAACCGCCGGAGACCGTCTCCAGAGCCTGACGGGCGGCGGCAACTACTTCCAGTTTACCCACGATTCGATGGGCCGGATGACCTATGACGGACTCGCCGGGAGCCTTGTCTCCTACAACCGTCTTGGTCTTCCTGCGTAAAGAGCTAAGCACAAAAGTTCGGGTGCAGATTCTTATTTTCAGAAATAATTCCGATATTTGAGGGTTAAAGTTAGTAGTTTATGCCAGCCGCAAACAGAGAAAGTTTCGGAAGTTCCTTCACTTTCATAATGGCTACCGCCGGGTCCGCGATAGGGCTCGGCAACATCTGGCGCTTCCCGTTTATGGTTGGAGAGCACGGCGGCGGAGCCTTCATCGCCGCCTATATGATCTGCAGCCTGTTCATAGCACTGCCGTGCTTCATCTGTGAATCCCTGATCGGCCGGCGCTCGCGCAGCGGCGTGTACGGAGCGTTCAAGAAACAAGCTCCGGGCACGGGCTGGAAGTACATGGGCGCGCTTTCCGTGTTCGCATGCTTCGTGCTTGTGTCGTTTTATTCCGTGGTCGGCGGATGGTCGCTGGACTTTTTGGTGCGCGCAGTCGGCGGCGGACTCACGAGGGGTGGCACGGAAGGCGCTCTGACGGTGTTCCCGCGTATGGCGGCTTCGCCATGGGAGTCGGTGCTGATGAGCCTTGCCTTCCTGTTCGCCACGGCTTTTATCGTGCTGGGCGGCATCAAGAAGGGAATCGAACGTTTCACGAAGATTATGATTCCGCTGCTGTTCGTGCTGATGGTGGCGCTGGTGGTGTTTTCATTGTCGCTGCCCGGCTCTTCCGAAGGGGTGCGGTATCTGCTGAAACCCGACATGGGCAAGCTCGGGCCCGACGGGTGGGCGTGCGCACTTGGGCAGGCGTTTTTCTCTATGTCGCTGGGTGTGGGCACGATACTGGTGTATTCGTCCTTTATGAAGAAGGACCACGGGATGCTGGAGGTGGGACTCTGGACCACGGTGTCGGATGCCGCCTTCGCGCTTATTGCCGGCTTTGCGATTATGCCGGCCGTGTTTTCCGCAGGGCTTGCGCCCGGGGCGGGCCCGTCTCTTGTGTATGAGACGCTTCCGTTCATTTTTGCCCGTATGAGCGAAGAGGCTCCGGTGCTCGGTTATCTGGTGTCGGTGGCGTTTTTCCTGGCTATCCTGATGGCGGCGCTGACTTCGTCGATTTCGATCTACGAGGTGTGCGTGGAGCATGCCGTGGAGCAGTTCGGGAGCAGCCGCATCGTGGCCACGGCGGAGTTTCTGGCGCCCTCTGCGCTGCTCAGCGTGCCCTGTGCGCTGTCGTTTGGCCTGCTGGGGGACTTCAAGATTCTCGGACTCACCGTGTTCGACCTTTGCGACACCCTGACCTCCAATGTGTTGATGACGCTGGGGGCGCTGGGCTTTGCGTTGTTTGTGGGCTGGAGGATGAAGAAGGCGGACGTCGTCGATGAATTCACGAACGGCGGCACCCTGGGCTTCAGCGGAAAGGTGTTCGGGGTGTTCTATTTCCTGGTGCGCTGGGTCGTGCCGCCCGTGATCCTGCTGATCTTCGTATCAAACCTCGTTCTGAAATAAATTCGTATCTTTGCCTAATTAACACTTAGGCTTATGTCCGCTAAGACATCTAAAATTTTGCATACCGAAGACTGGCTTGCCGTCTGGATAGGTTTCATTATCATCGCCGTGGGCCTCGTGGCCGTGCTGACAGGCGCATTTGATTTTTCCGCATTGAAATTCAAGACTTGGACTGTCGGGGAGCAGCTCTCGGGCGCCGCCGCTGCCAAGGTCGTGCCCCTCGGGGAGCAGCTGGCGTCGGGGGCGTTCTGGCTGAAGATGCTGCTGACGGCGGCGGTGCTGGGGGTGCTTTTCACCGTGGGCGCGAAGCTTACGGGTGAGAAGGTCTCGAAGTTCGTGCCGGCGTTCGTGGGGGTGTTCCTGCTGTCGGTGGTGGTGCGCCTTGTCAGCGCCGAGTTCACGCTGAACCGCTATCTCGAGTGGGCCTTCTGGGCGTTGATCGTGGGTATGCTGATTTCCAATACGGTGGGCACGCCGAAGTGGCTTAAGCCGGCGGTGCGGACGGAGTTTTATATCAAGACGGGTTTGGTGGTTATGGGTTTTTCGGTGCTGTTTTCCAACATCGCGAAATTCGGGCTCTATGGGCTCGGGATTGCGTGGGTGGTCACGCCCGTGGTGATTCTGTTCATGTGGTGGTTCGGGACGAAGGTGCTGAAGATGGACAACAAGCCGCTGGTGATCACGATGGCGTCGGCCACGAGCGTCTGCGGCACTTCGGCGGCCATCGCTTCCGGAGCGGCGTCGAACTGCAAGAAGGATGACCTGACGATGACCATATCGATTTCGATTATCTTCACAGTCCTGATGATGGTGTGCGAGCCGTTGATTATCAAGGCCTTCGGGATGTCTCCGATAATGGGCGGCGCGCTGATCGGCGGAACGGTGGACAGCACCGGGGCGGTCGCGGTTGCGGGCTCCGTGCTGGGCGGCGAGGCAGAGAAGGCGGCCGTGCTGGTGAAGATGATACAGAACATTTTGATCGGCTTCATAGCGTTCTTCGTGGCGCTGTTCTTCGCGACGCGGGTGGACAGGAAGTCCGGGCAGAAAGTGGGCGCTGGCGAGATCTGGACCCGTTTCCCGAAGTTTATCATCGGCTTCTTCGTGGCTTCGCTGGTGGCTTCTTTCGTGGTGCTTCCGCTGGCCGGCGCCGACCAGGTGAAGGCCGTCAACGGGGTGCTGGACCAGTATAAGAACTGGTGCTTCGTGCTGGCCTTCGTGAGCATAGGCCTGGACACCAACTTCCGCGACATCGCGCGGCAGATGAAGGGCGGCAAGCCCCTCTGGCTGTATATCGTGGGACAGACGTTCAACATCGTGCTGACTTTCGCGATGGTCTGGTTCCTGCTCTCCGGCGCTGTGTTCCCTATTCCGGCACTGGATTAGGAGAGGGCCTTTCCGGGGGCGATTGCGCAGGACCTCCCTTATTGCGGCGCAGGTTTTCCCTTATTGCTGCGCAGAACTGTATTGGGGTGGGGGACTTGCGCCAGGAGAGAGGGGGACCTGCGCCAGGAGGGCGAGGATCCTGCGTTGGGAGAGAGGGGGACCTGCGCCGCGAATCGGCTTTCTGTAGCCTTTCTGTGGCGCAGGACCCGAGACAAAAAACGGACCTGCTCCACTTTATAGGGGAACCTGCGCCAGGGCACAACGCCTTGGGCGTCAAGGCTTTTACAGTGAGAGCGTTAGCTTACTATTAGGTAGATATTATATTGATGGCAAAAGGAAAAAGGTGGTCGTTTGGCAGTGTGGCTGCGGCGGTTGTCGGGGCGGTGGTCCTGGCGGCGGTTGTGTATGTTATGGTGCGGGGGCTGGGGCTGAATCCGGACCTGGATTTCGGTGCCGGCGCCTACTACTACGCCGACATCCCGGACTACCAGAAGACTCTCGACTGGGACAGCTACACCCCCCGCCTGCCGTTCGTTGTATATCTCCTCCTCTTCCTCGCATGGGGACTCCTCATGTGGCGCCTCTGGAAACGCCTCGACCGTTAGGCCCGGCAGGTTACCGTCCGTACTGGTCCATCCTGGGACCACTACCCGCAATAACGCCCATAGATTGCACCTACCCTGCAATTATCTGGACCAGTACCTACAGTCCGCCCCTGGCCGCTTAACTTTTTATCCCTCAGATTGCTATGCATCCGCTATCTGCTATCGCGAGGGCGACGTAGTGCCTTCCCCTTGGTCTTCGAGTTTAGTTTTGCGCCGCTTCCGCCCCCTTTCCTGCGCGCAAAGACGACGTAGCACTTCCGCCGAAGTCTTCGCGGCGTGCTCCTTCACTGACAAATAAACTTTTCGAAAGAATCGTTAGAATCTTCTTTCTGATTTATAAAAACAGCTTCAGGTGAAGTACGGATGCTGTTTTTCTTTCGTAGCTTTGCCTTCGGTGGAACGTTGTTCCTCTTCGGAACGTGGCCGCCCACGGCCCCCCAGAAGGGCAAATGTCCCCAGGGGACAAATAGGGGGAAAACATACCATAGCAGATGGGAGAGGTCCGCCGCAAATTTCGGAGGCCTTCTGCCGACTCATGGAGTTTGAGGGGAACGCCCCTCATCCCCAGGGGGTGCAGGTGGAAAGTAGCAGTCCCATTGACGATGGGACGAGCGAAGCGAAGGTGGAGCAGAGGAATACCGTTCCACCGAAGGCGACAGGGAAACAAAAACTACTATATGAAGACAAGGAATCAAATAATTGGGAAGAGGGGAGAGGAGGAGGCGTGCTCGTTCCTGATAGGGGAGGGGCACAGGATTGTACGGCGGAACTGGAGGTCCGGGCATCTGGAAGTGGATATCATCTCGCTGAAGGATAAGGTGTTACATATCGTTGAAGTCAAGACCCGGAGCAAAAGCATTATAGCGCCGCCGGAGACAAAAGTCAACCGGGAGAAGCAGCGGCGCCTAATCCGAGCCGCCAACGCTTTCGTCAACGGTCCCGCCAGGGCCGGCCTCCCCGCCAACCTCGAAATCCAGTTCGACGTCCTCACCGTCATCTTCGCCGAACCCGCCCCTCTCATCGAATACTTCCCCGCTGCCTTCCTCCCGATTTACGTCTGATCCCCCACCAAGCCCCAGCCGCGCTCTAATTTGGGAAGGAAATAGGCGAAAACGTTCCCGATTGGAAGGAAAACAGGTCATTTGGGAAGGAAATCGGCGATAACGTTCCCAATTGGCGCGGCTGCCCCGGCCGTGGTGGCCGTAGGCTGCGGATTCAAGCACGGAAGTGTCTCGGCAAGCACGGCCGGGTGGCAAGAGGGAGCAGGAGAGGGCCGTTTTGCGCACGGCAAAAAGACCAAGTTTTGCCAAATTCGGCAAAAAGCGCTATATTTGAATTCTTGCAAAAAGAATTCACGAAAATGGCGAAAACAGCGGAAGATACCCCCCTGCTCAAGCAGTATTTCTCCATAAAGGCGCAGCACCCCGAGGCCATCCTGCTCTACAGGGTGGGCGACTTCTACGAGTGCTATTCCGATGACGCCGTGACCATCAGCAAAGTCCTGGGCATAGTGCTCACCCGCCGTGCCAACGGCGACAAGGGCGACACCCAGATGGCCGGCTTCCCGCACCACGCCATCGACACCTACCTCCCCAAGCTCGTCCGCGCCGGCTATAAGGTGGCCATCTGCGACCAGCTCGAAGACCCCAAGCTCGCCCAGTCCAAGCTCGTGAAGCGGGGTGTCACCGAAATCCTCACCCCCGGCATAGCCTTCGGCGAAACGATGCTCGAAGGCAAGGAGCACAACTGGCTCGCCGGCCTCTGCTTCGACGGGCCCGAATGCGGCGCCGCATTCCTGGACGCCTCCACCGGCACCTTCAAGGTGGCCCAGGGCAGCATCGACTACATCAGCACCCTCCTCTACTCTTTCCGCCCCAAGGAGCTCGTCGTCCAGCGGGAGATCTACCGCAGCGTCAAGGAGCGCTACCCTGATTTCTACATCAGCTCGCTCGACGAGTGGGCCTTCGTCCAGGACGCTGCCACCGAAAAGCTCTGCCGCCAGATGGGCACCGCCTCCCTCAAGGGCTTCGCCGTGGACCGTTATCCCATGGCCGTCTGCAGCGCCGGCGCGCTCGTGTTCTACCTTGAGCAGACCCACCACGAAGGCCTCCGCAACATCTGCAGCATCGGCCGCATCGACGAAGGCAGCTTCGTGTGGATGGACCGCTTCACCTTCCGCAACCTGGAAATCTTCCAGAGCAACGCCGGCAGGGAAGGCGTCGCGCTCGTGGACGTGCTCGACCGCTGCGCCTCCCCCATGGGCTCCCGCCTGCTTCGAGAGTGGCTCTCGCTCCCTATAATGGACATCGCAGCCCTGAACGGCCGCTACGACTGCGTGCAGTTCTTCGCCGACAACGAAGAGGCCCTGCAGGACCTCCGCGTCCGTATCGGCGACATCGGCGACCTCGACCGCATCACCGCCAGGGCCGCCACAGGCAAAATCAACCCCCGCGAAGTGATGCAGCTCGCCCGCTCCCTGCGCCAGATGACCCCCGTCCGCGGCATCATATCGGAGACCGGCATAGCTGCCCTCGACAAGCTCGCCAAAGGCCTCAGGGACACCGACCCCCTCCTCGCCCGCATCGAAGGCACCATGGCTGAGAACCCCGCCGCCCAGATAGGCAAGGGCGACGTCATCGCGCGCGGCGTGAGCAGGGAGCTGGACGAGCTCCGCGACATCTCCACCGGCGGCAAGGACTACCTCCTCGAAATGCAGCGCCGCGAGGCCGAGCGCACCGGCATAAGCTCCCTCAGGATAGGCTACAACAACGTCTTCGGCTACTACATCGAAGTCCGCAACACCTACCGCGACCAGGTGCCTCCCGAGTGGATACGCAAGCAGACCCTCGTCTCCTCCGAGCGCTACATCACCGAAGAACTCAAGGAATACGAGCGAAAGATACTCTCAGCCGAAGGCTCCATCTACGAGCTCGAAGCCGGCATCTACCAGGCCCTCGTCGCCGATATCCAGAAGCGCATCAAGGACATCCAGGCCAACTGCCGCGTCGTCTCGCAGCTCGATGTGCTCCAGGGCTTTGCCATCCAGGCAATCGAGCGGAACTACTGCCGCCCCCAGATGGACAAGACGCTCTCCTTCGACATCAAGGCCGGCCGCCATCCTGTCATCGAGACGCTGATGGGCCCCGGCGAGGAATACGTGCCCAACGACATCTCCATGGACAGCCGGAGCGAGCAGATAATGGTGCTCACGGGCCCCAACATGGCCGGTAAATCCGCCCTGCTGCGCCAGACGGCCCTCATAGTGCTCATGGCCCAGACAGGCTCCTTCGTGCCCGCGAAATCGGCCAGAATCGGCGTTTTCGACAAAATCTTCACCCGTGTCGGCGCCACCGACAACATCTCCCGCGGCGAATCCACCTTCATGGTCGAAATGCTCGAGACCTCGATGATCATGCACAACCTCTCCGAGCGCTCGCTCGTGCTGATGGATGAAATCGGCCGCGGCACCTCCACCTACGACGGCATGTCCATCGCCCGCGCACTCATCGAATACGTCCATGAGCACGGTCACGGTGCCAAAACCCTCTTCGCCACCCACTACCACGAGCTCAACGACATGGAGAACCACTTCCGGCGCGTCCACAACTGGCACATAGCCGTCAAGGAAGAAGGCCACGACATCATATTCCTGCGCAAGCTCGAGCGCGGCGGCGTGGCCCACAGCTTCGGTATCCACGTTGCACGCCTCGCCGGCATGCCCCAGGAAGTGGTCCGTTCCGCCGAGCGCACCCTCCGGGACCTCGAGCGCCGCGAAAAGAACGCCGACGCCCTCTCGAAGAACACTTCCGAGGACGGCAGCGTCCAGCTCTCCTTCTTCCAGCTCGACGATCCGACACTTGCCTCCCTGCGCGAGCAGCTCCTGGGCGCGGACCTCGACAACATGACCCCACTCCAGGCCTTCGACCTCCTCCGCAAACTGAAGGATGAAGTCGGCGCCGGCAAACAATGACAGCATGAAACGAATCACAGCAATAGCCGCCCTGCTTTTCCTGGCCCTCACGGCAGCGGCCCAGGATTTCTGGAAAGCTGACCCCGGCCTTGAGGCCGCCCTGCGCGAAGACCTGACCAGAAGCGGCACCAACCACTGCCCCTACCTCCACGGCGACCTCCGCGACACGCCCCCTCCCGCAGGCTACAAACCCTTCTATATCAGCCACTACGCCCGCCATGGCAGCCGCCACAGCTGGGGTGATTCCTACTACATCCTGATAACGGACGTGCTGCAGAAAGCCGACAGCCTCGGCATACTCAGCCAGGCCGGCCGCGAAGCCCTTGAGCAGACCCGCGAGGTCAACGCCGCCTGGGACGGCATGGACGGCCGCCTCTCCCAGAGGGGCGTGAAAGAGCACTCTGACATGGGCCACAGGATGGTGAAGCGCTTCCCGCAGGTCTTTCGCGGCACCCCGAAAATCCGCGCCATCTCCAGCACGGTCCAGCGCTGCATCATAAGCATGAACGCCATGACCACCGCTGTGGCCGCCGACCGCCCGAAGGTGCAGTGGACCCTCGACACCGGCGAGCGGTTCATGGACTACATTTCCCACACCGGCACCAAGGTTCCCGCATGCCGCGAGATACAGAAGCCCTACAAGGCCCACCTCTGGGACGCCCCCTGCGACAGCACCCGCATACTGGATGTACTGTTCACCGATCCGGCCGTGGCCCGCACCCTGATTCCCAGCCTGGAACGTTTCCACAAGGCACTCTTCCGCACGGCCACCATCAGCGACTGCTGGTACATAAATGACAGGATACTGAAGAGCCTGCCGTTTGAATACGTCTACCGCTTCTGCTCCTATGAGCAGCACGACATAATGGCGCGCTACGGCCACTGCGCCGAGATAGGCGAGGCCCGCTTCTCCCCCGACGATGCCCTCGCCCGTGACTTCATTCAAAAAGCCGACGAAGCCGTAGCCGGCGGCGAATATGCCGTCGACCTGCGTTTCGGCCACGACTACCCCATGCTTTACCTCTGCGCCTGGCTTGGCATCGAAGGTCCGGGCAGCAGGCTGTCCGTTGATGAAATCGACGCGAAATGGCATGGCTGGGAGATGCTTTGCATGGGCTCCAACCTGCAGGCCATTTTCTATCGCAACTGCAAGGGCCACGTGCTAGTCAAATTCCTTTACCAGGAACAGGAACGCAAGCTCCGCAACATTGAAAGCTTCAGCGGCCCCTACTACGACTGGGAGCTGCTGCGGGCCCGGATTGAAGGCTACAAACGATGAAGAAAGTACTGATAATCACATATTACTGGCCTCCGACAGGCGGCTCCGGCGTGCAGCGCTGGGTCAAGTTCACCAAGTACCTCCGCCGTTTCGGTTGGGAGCCCGTGATCTATACCCCCGAGAACCCGGAACAGCTTGCCGTGGACGAGACGCTCGCCGCAGAGATTCCCGAGGGCGTCGAAGTCCTGAAGCGCCACATCAGCGAGCCATACGCCATCTACCACAAGTTCTTCGGGGCCTCCGACAAGGGCGCCGGCGTGAACCCCCTGAACCAGCAGAAGAAGTCCTTCAAGCAGCGCCTTGTGATACGCCTGCGCGGCAACCTCTTCGTGCCCGACCCCAGGGTCGGCTGGGTGGGCCCGTCCGTCCGCTTCCTGAAGAAGTACCTGAAGGAACACCCCGTCGACACCGTGGTCACCACCGGCCCGCCGCACTCCATGCACCTCATCGGAATGAGGCTGAAAAAACGCACCGGGGTGCGCTGGGTGGCCGATTTCCGTGACCCGTGGACGGAGATGCACTACTTCAAGCACATGGGGCTCTTCCCCTGGACGGCGGCAAAGCACAGGCGCATGGAGCAGCGGGTGCTGGAGGAGGCAGACGCCGTGATTGCAGTCTCCGACCCCGTGCGCGCCGACTTCCAGGCCCGCGTCAAGACGCCTGTCCACCTGGTCACCAACGGCTTCGACGAAGAGGACTTCGCCGCCGTGCCGCCCGTGCTGCCGGCCGACACCTTCACCCTCGTCCACACCGGCCTTTTCGCCTCCGACGGCAATCCCCTGCGCCTCTGGGACGTGCTTGCCCGCAAGTGCGCCGAAGACCGCAACTTCAAGAGCCAGTTGAGGATACGCCTAGCCGGCAAGACCGACACCGAAATATTCGAAGCCCTGAACACAAGGGGTCTTTCCGATAATGTGGAGAACCTTGGCTACCTGCCCCACCGCGAGACCACGGAGTTGCAGCAGAGCGCCAACGTGCTGCTGCTGCCACTGCGCGACGAGCCGGAGTATGCCAAGGCGCTGCCGGGCAAGATATTCGAGTATCTTGCGGCACGGCGGCCTGTGCTGGGCATTGGCCAGGAGGGCAGCGCGGCTGCCGGCGTGCTGAACGGCGCCGGAGCGGGCGTGATGTACGACTGGGAAAGGATAGAGCCGGTGCGCAACTTCATCGAGAGCGCCTGGGAGCGGCACCTGGCGGGCGAGGACGGCCCCACCGAAGGGGACGTGGCCCGCTATTCCCGCCTGGCCCTGACCGGAAAGCTTGCAGGAATACTATGAGTTCAGTGAAAACATCGATGCAGGTGCGTTGCTCCCGCTGCGGGGCCGCCTATGAGGTCCAGGCCTGGAGGCTAGTGGACGGCGCAGCCGACCCCGACCTGAAGGAGGCCGTCAAGAACGGCTCCCTGTTCGTGCGGGAGTGCCCTGAGTGCGGCCAGCGTGAACTTCTGAGCTTCCCCATGGTCTATCGGGACGAGCACCTGCTGGCCTGCCTTTCAGACCGCAGGCTCGAAGTCGAGGGGCTTGACGGCGTGCAGGGGCGGCTGGTGCCGGACGTGGGCAGCCTGATCGAGAAGGTGAAGATTTTCGACGCCGGGCTCGACGACGTGCCTATGGAGTTCTGCAAGTTCGTGACCCGCCAGGAACTGGGCAAGGACGTGGACCTGAAGTTCCTGCGCATCGACGGGGCCGACCACGACATCATCTTCACCTACCCCGAGAAGGGGGAGATGCAGATGCTGGCCGTGGGTTTCAACGTGTATGAGGACTGCAGCGCCATAGTGCGGCGCAATCCTTCGATAACCGCCGGGATGGGCGGCCTTGTACAGGTCGACCGGGAGTGGGCGGAGAAATTTTTAGGATAAGGATATGAAGAAGAATCTCCTGATATGTCTGGGCATAGTGCTGGGTTTCCTGGTGCTTTCGTATGCTTTCGTGCCCGAACTGCTTAGCGGCAAGATAGTGAACCAGAGCGATATATCCGGCTGGCAGGGAATGAGCCACGAGAAGCTGGAGTGGGACAAGGCCCACCCGGACGAGCCCGCAGCCTGGACCGGCGCCATGTTCAGCGGCATGCCGGCCACTTCCATCCAGAGTTCCACCAAGGGCGACTGGACCCAGATGCTCTACGACCTGCTCCTGACTGGCAAGCGCCCTGCCACCTACTTCTTCATTTCGCTGCTGGGCGCCTTCCTGCTGATGCTGTCGCTGGGAATCAGCCCGCTGGTGGCGGCCGGAGGGGCCATAGCCGTGACCTTCTGCGCCTACAACGTGCAGATCGTTCAGGTCGGCCACAACACCAAGATGCAGGCCCTTGCTTTCCTGCCATGGGTTTTCGCTGCCATGGTGTTTACCTACCGCTCCGCGTTAGGTAAACAACTATCCCCCTGCACCCCCAGGGGAGAAGGGGAAGGTTCCCCTTCCGCTGCTACGCAGCTATCCCCTCTGACGGCCCTGGGGGCGGCGCTGTTCGGGCTGGCGCTGTCGTTCCAGATCAAGGCCAACCATCCCCAGATTTCCTATTACCTGGCGCTGATGATACTCATCTACGTGGTTGTGCTGTTTATCTCCCTGCTGCGGCGCAAGCAGTCGCTGAAGGGCTTCTGGATAGCCTCCGCGCTGCTCCTGGTGCTCGGCCTCGCCGGCATAGGCACCAACGCCATAAAGCTCCTTCCCACATGGGAATACACCCCCTATTCGATGCGCGGCGGCTCTTCTTCCGAAGGCACGGAGGGCGGCAAGGCTTCGAAGGGCCTCGACATAGCCTACGCCACGGCGTGGTCGTACGGCTGGGAGGAACTGCCCAACCTGATGATACCCAACTACAACGGCGGCGCTTCGTCGGGCCCGCTCTCCATGAATTCGGAGACGGTGCAGCTGCTGAAGCGTGCGGGGCAGCCCAACCTGCAGCAGGTCCGCAAGCACCTTCCGACCTACTGGGGCCCGCAGCCGTTCACCGCCGGGCCTATGTATATGGGCGCCGTGACCGTGTTCCTGTTCATCCTGGGGCTCCTTTACTGGAAGGGCCGGGAGAAATGGTGGGCCGTGGCCGCATCGCTGCTGGCGGTGCTGCTGGCGCTCGGAAGCCATTTTCTGTGGTTTACGAAGCTGTTCTTCGCCATCGCGCCGCTCTACAATAAGTTCCGCACGGTCTCGATGGCCCTCGTGGTGCTGCAGTTCACGCTGCCTGTGCTCGGATTCCTGATGCTGGACGGCATCGTGAAGAGTTCTTCCGACGGCAAGCTGCTGCGCCGGCAGGTGCTCACGGCGGGGGGCGTCACCCTCGGCCTGATGCTGCTCCTGGCGTTGATGCAGAGCGCTTTCGGCCTGTTCACGGGCGCGTCCGACGCCGGCCAGCCCGATATCCTCGTGGATGCGCTTGCTGCAGACCGCCACTCGCTCCTTTGGGGCGATACGCTGCGATCGCTGCTGCTAGTCGCAGCAGCGACGCTGCTATTACTTTGGGGCTCCTTTGGCGCCCCAAAGAATACTATCCCCCCGCACCCCCAGGGGACGGGGGGCGTACCCCCCGAAACCCCCTGCGTCGGCTCTGCGAGCCTCCAGAAGCCGGTATCGAACAGGCGCCTGGCTGCGGCGGGCCTTGTGTGTGTTCTTGTGCTTGCTGACCTGTTCATCGTGGGCAAGAGGTACCTCGGGCCGGACGATTTCGTGACTCCGAAGGCATTCAGGAGCCAGTTCGACCAGCGGCCGGTGGACAAGATGATACTTGCCGACACCGACCCGTCCTACAGGGTGCTGGACCTGACCGTGAACGTGTTCAACGATTCGCATCCGTCATACTGGCATAAGAACATCGGTGGCTATTCGCCCGCCAAGCTGCAGCGTTACCAGGAATACATCGACGCGCGTATCAACAAGGACCTTTCGGTGCTGAGCAAGGCCATTTCAGGGGCTAAGACGGTGGCAGAGGCGGAGGAGGCGCTGCCGTATCTGGAGAGCCTTGCGTCGCTGAACTGCCGCTACATTATCGTGGGCGAGGAGAACGCGCCGCTGCGTTATCCTTATGCCCGCGGCAACGCCTGGTTCGAGTCGGGAGAGGGCTCCGTGGTGCTGGAATCTTATACCCCGGACCGCCTGGAGTACGCCTTTGATTCGGCGGAGGGAGGCCGGGCCGTGTTCAGCGAGGTGTATTATCCGGCTGGCTGGGTAGCGCACCTCGAAGACGGCACTGAGCTGACGATTGGCTTGTACGAGGGCGGGACCGACAGCGCCGGCCCGGTGGCAGGAAAGCTCCTGCGATGCATCGACCTGCCCGCCGGAAGCCACCATCTCGTGATGAGCTTCGAACCGGCCTCCTACGCGCGCGGCGAGGCGCTTTCCCGCGCGTGCTCCATACTTCTGATACTGCTGGTCATTGGATCGGTGGCGGTGTCCGTGATTCGTAAAAAAGAGTAGCTTATGGCTGATAACGACTGGAAATCCCGTCTGGGCGTGGTTTTTTCCACAAATCCGGACTTCAAGTATGAGACGCAGGCTGAACCGGAGCAGGAGACGCTCCCGCCGGCCCAGCAGAAGCTTATCGTGCGCATAGACCGCCGCCAGCGGGCCGGCAAGCAGGTTACGCTGGTCGAGGGCTTTGTGGGCCGGCAGGAAGACCTGGCCGCGCTTGCCAAGACCTTGAAGACCCGCTGTGGGGTGGGCGGCACGGCCAAGGACGGCGAAATCACCATCCAGGGCGACCTGCGCGACAAGGTGACGGCCCTGCTGTGCGGCATGGGCTACAAGGCAAAAAGGGGAAATTAGCGTATGCCGGAGCTGTTCAAGGAAGGAATACTAAACATGTCCACGACTCCGCTCCTGCCGTCTGCGGGCGCGTTGCCGTGGGGTGAATACTTCCTGAACAGGGCGGCAGTGGTTTTGACCGTGGCGCTGATCCTCATTGAAATTTCCGACCTTCTGCGTATTTTCCCTCAGCTGGCCCGGTGCATTTCCCGCTGGAAGGGGAACCTTGAAGTGGAGCACAGCGTCAGCATGGCCCGTACGCGAAACACCATCGCCCTGCCGTCGATCTTGATCATTTCGATGCTGGCCGACCGTTTCCGCCTTATCAACCCTACTTTCGGGGCCCTGGTGTCGCCGTCGTGGCACTTGCTGATGACCTTCGGAATAGTGATGCTGGCTATTTTCCTGCGCTGGCTTTTCTATCTCTGCACGCCGCTGCGAAGCACTACCAGTGAATATGCTTCGACACTTAGACATATGGTATTCAATTACTTAATTCTTTTGTCCGTGCTGATGCTGGCAAGTGCCCTTATTATGATGGCGGTAAAAGTGCCCCCTGCTGCCGTCAGGGGTGTATTATTGGCCGAATGCGCCATCGGCCTCCTGCTGCACCTTCGCCGGGCAAGTCAAATTTTATCATCCCGGTATGGTAGTTTGGCAACAATTTTGTATCTTTGCGCCCTCGAAATTTTGCCTGTTGGCATTTTGATTTTCGGGTGCATTATATGAAGATACTCATCTCACAGAAGGAACCTTCAAACCTCAACGCCTACAATGCGTTAGAAGAGAAATACGGAGCGGCTTTCGAGTTTCATCCTTTCTTTTTGATAGAGCCTCTTTCGGCAAAGGAATTCCGCAGCCAGCGTATCAATCTTCCCGACTATACAGCTATAGTTTTTTCATCCAGGCACGCCATCGACGCATATTTCATGCTCTGCGATGAGATGCGTTTCAAGGTGCCGGAGACGATGAAATATTTCTGCACGACCGAGCTCGTGGCCCTTTATCTCCAGAAGCATGTGGTGTACCGCAAGCGCAAGATTTTCTTCGGCGACGGCACGCCCCAGTCTATCGTGTCCCTGATCGGACCCAAGCACAAGGGAGAGAAATTCCTGATCACGACTTCCGCCGAAGCCAGCACCAGCACCGTCAGCGCCCTCTTCGAGGCAGCCGGGTTGGATTTCACGGTTTCAGTGATGGTGAAGTCCGTCCCTCAGGATCTGACCGGCCTCAACCTGGCCGACTACGGCGCCATCGTGCTCTACAACCCCGCCGACCTTAAGTCGCTCTACGCCAGCTTCCCTGAATTCCAGCAGGGGGAGACGGCGATTATCGCCTACGGCCGCAGCATCGCCAAGGCCCTTGCCGAGGCAGGACTGAAGGTGGCCGTGACGGGCGGTCCCAATACCGACATTCCGTCGGCTTCGAAAGCCATCGACGTCTTCCTGGAGCAGTCCAGGTAATCGTGATGGCGGCAACTCTTCCCAAGGAGGAAAGATTGTCCGGCAGGACGGCAATAGCGCGCCTGACGGGCAGCGGCAGGTGGAGCCAGACGCCCCACCTGCGTTGTTGTTGCCTCTCCGGGAACGGTCTGGAAATCAACAGGATAATGGTCTCCGTGCCGAAGAAGTTCTTCAAGCGGGCCGTCAAGCGCAACCTGCTTAAGCGGCGCATGAGGGAGGCCTACCGGCTGCAGAAGGACCTGCTGGAGCCTGGGCACGACATGCTGTTTGTCTATGCGGCTCCGGAAGTTGAGGACTTCGGGGTGATCTTTGAGGAGGTCGGCACGCTGCTGAGGAGGATTTCCGGGAAATGAAGGCGTGGGACATAGTCAAGCGCGTGCTCTCCGCACCGTTCATCCTGCTGATCCACTTCTACAGGTTCTGCATTTCGCCGTTCACCCCGCCAAGCTGCCGCTTCACTCCCACCTGCTCCCAGTACGCTCTCGAGGCCTTCCGCAAGTACGGCCCCTTCAAGGGCGGCTGGCTCTCCCTTAAGCGCATCCTCCGCTGCCACCCCTGGGGCGGTTCCGGCTACGACCCCGTGCCGTAGAGGCTTAGTTTGCCAGCACTTAAAGCAAGCAGCAAAACGATCTCGCTGATTATCAAGCAAAAGCAAATCTCCTATGCGCCGTTTGGAGCATAGGAGACATAGAAGGAATTGATTATCAGACGATTGCGAAAAACGCAGGTCGGGGCTTAGTTGTCGGGACTGAACTCGAGGATGTCCCCGGGCTGACAGTCGAGGGCGGTGCAAAGCGCGTCAAGGGTCGAGAAGCGTATCGCCTTGGCTTTTCCGGTTTTGAGAATCGATATGTTTGCCGGCGAGATGCCCACTTTCTCGGAAAGCTCCCCGGAGGACATTTTCCTCCGGGCAAGCATCACGTCCAGATTGATCACAATCATATCAGTTCTCCTCCTGCTTTGCTTCCTCGGCCTTGGGTTCGCCCTTCAGGTAGTTGGGCAGTTCCATTCCGGCCATCTTGAACAGGTCCTGGAGCGGGGGAACGGACTGCATGAGGCCGGACACGAAGTTGGCCGTGGCGGTCTTGCCGTTCTCGCCCTTTCCGCCGTCCCAGACGGTCACCTTGTCGATGTTGATGCCCTTCACGGCCTCGACCTGGGTCTTGACCAGCTCGGGAAGCTTGTCGGCAATCATCATGAGCACGGCCTTCTGGGCATCGCCCTGGGCGGCACCCACGAGCTGCTGGAAACCGCTTGCCTGCTTGGTGAGTATTTCAAGGACACCGCGGGCCTGTGCATCCATCTTTGCGTAGATGGCGTCGGCCTCACCCTTTGCCTTGCGGCGGATCTGCTCGGCTTCAGCTTCGGCGTCGATGATGGCCTTCTCCTTTTCAATCTGGGCGGGCACCACGACGTTGGCCTTGCGGGTGGCCTCTTCCCTCGCGGCACGGGCAAGTTCGGCGTCGCGCTCGCTCTTGTAGGCCTCTTCGAGGGCCTTTGCGGCCTGCACCTTCTCGGCGGCCACGGCTATGCGGGCTGCCTCGGCCTCCTTCTCGCGGCGGGCCGCGTCGGAGTTGGCGATGGTGATCTTGGACTGGTTCTCACCCTCGACGGCGTGGGCGTTGGCCTCGGCGGTCTTGATACGGGTGTCCCTGGTGGTCTCGGCGATACGGATGTCCTTGTCCCTGTCGGCCTCGGCCTTACCGATCTCACCGAAACGGTTCTGCTCGGCCACGCTCTTCTTCGCGTCGTTGATAGCCTTGGCGGCGGCTTCCTTACCGAGGGCCTCGATGTAGCCGGACTCGTCGCGGATATCGGTCACGTTCACGTTGATGAGCTTGAGTCCTATCTTGCGGAGTTCGGCCTCCACGTTGGCGGACACGCTGGCGAGGAACTTGTCGCGGTCGGCGTTGATTTCCTCGATGTCCATCGTGGCGATGACGAGACGCAGCTGGCCGAAGAGGATATCGGTGGCGATGCTCTGGATGCTGTCGGTGCTCAGGCCCAGGAGCCTTTCGGCAGCGTTGGTCATCACCTCGGGCTCGGTGCTGATACCCACGGTGAAGCGGCAGGGCACATCCACGCGGATATTCTGCTTGGAAAGGGCGTTGGTCAGGTTGCACTCGATGCTGATGGGCTTGAGGTCAAGGTAGGAGTAATCCTGGAAGACCGGCCAGATGAAGGCCGCGCCGCCGTGGACGCACTTTGCGGAAGAGGACCTTCCGGTCTTACCGTAAATCACGAGGATACGGTCTGAAGGGCACCTGCGGTATCTGCGGAGTATGGCCGCAAACGTCACGAACAGGACAAATACGATGATAAGGATGAGATAAAGTGGCATAGTTGTATGTGTTAGATGATTATTGATTCAATTGCTTCCACGAGCACCGTCTCGCTGCCGATGGCTTCGACCACACGGATTGCGGCGCCTGTGGGAAGGGTGGGGCCGTCGGTCACGGCGTCGTACTCACGTACGGATTCATTGATGGCTATCTGGACTTTGCCGGTGCCGGAGCGCTGGCCGGGGATGGTGAGGTACACCTTGCCTTCGCAGCCGACAGCCGTCTTGAAGACGTTGATGTTGCCGGACTGCTGCATGTTTCCTAGCCAGCGGAAGAGCATCATCACGAGGAACACCAGGGCCACGCCCACCACGATCGCAATGATCATCAGCAGGGTCGTGGACGGGATGGCGTCACGCAGCAGGATGGCAGACCAGCCGAAACCGATGATAAAGTTCACGAAGTTGCGGAAGGTCAGCAGGCCCATGCCGGTGCCGTGGGCGGCGTCCGCTCCGTCGACCCCGTCAAGAGTCGTATCGGGAGCGTCCATGCCGGACGTGTCAGCGTCGGTGTCAAAGTCGGAACCGGCTCCGGCACCAAGGAAAGTCATAATGCTTTGGATAATGAAAATCAGTGAGGCAGAAAGAGTTATCGCCCAGAGAATCTTCATCACAGAACTAAGAGAATTCCACCATTCAACCATATTGTTTTTCGTTTTAATTTTTGCAAATATAACAAATAATTATTGAAAAACAATATATTTTTATTTTTTTTGCGGTTTTTATGTCTTGCTTGATGCAATATTATGAAGGAAAGTGTCTTTAAAGATAGAATAACTATTGTGTTATGAAAAGATTCTTTACCTTCTTGTTATCCTTGCTCGTTTTAGCAGCAATGCCGTCATGTAATAAGAACAATATAAAGCCGGAACAAAGTGAAGATAAGCAAGATCAAAAGGGCCCGGATACTCTGCCGGATACGATTTGGTCCTGTAACTTTATGAGTTTGACGTGGGAATTGTATTTCATGAATGATACTGGAGTGCAGATTACGTGGCGCAAAGTCAACGGCTTAATAGATAGACAATTAAATAATTGAGGGGGTGCTGATATTACACCCCCTCGATTACGTTTTTGGCTGATAATCAGCGAGATAGTTTTGACGGTTGTTTTTGGGTGTGGTGGGCGCGGGGCGGCTATTCGCTGTAGTTGTGGTCGATGACGATGACTATCTGGGGTCCGGGGACGAGGGCCTGGAGTTCGGCGGTCAGCGTGCGGGTCAGGGCGGCATCGTCGTTGGAGGAGAAGTCCGGCACGACGTCGACGGAGAGCATGTTGTCCTTTTCGGAATAGTAGAATCCGTGGATCTGGATGAGTTCCTTGTGGGTTGCCAGGGCCTTCATCACTTTGGCCTGCATTTCGGCGCGCTGATTCTCGCCGGTGGCGACGGCGTAGATTCCTACGGTCAGTATGATTCCGTGCTGCATGTACATAAGCGTCGAGATCCTGCGGGTCAGGCCGTGGATTTCGTGGGCCGACATGGTGTCCGGTACGCTGATATGCAGTGAGCCTATCATCACGTCGGGGCCGTAATTGTGGAGGATGATGTCGAACACGCCGCGCACGCCCTCCTGCTCCATGACCTCCCGCTTGATTTCACGGACCAGCTCCGGGGACACTTTTGCTCCCAGCAGTTCATTGACGGGCGATGCGAGCATCTCGATGCCGGCCTTTATGATGACGATGGAAATCAGGGCACCGAGGATACCGTCCAGGGAGAAGCCCCAAATCAGCATGACGCCGGCGGAGATGAGGGTGGCGGTGGTGATGATGGCATCGAACAGGGCATCCGAGCCGGATGCAACCAGGGCGTCGCTGTTGAGCTGCTGCCCCTTCTTCTTGACGTAGATTCCCAGCACCAGCTTCACGGCAATGGCCACGATGATGACGATGAGGGTGGCTGTGGTGTAGCTGGGCTCCGTGGGGGTGATTATCTTCTTGACGGATTCGATGAGGGAGGTGATACCGGCAGACAGTACGATGACGGCGATTATGATGGCGCTGAAATACTCAATGCGTCCGAAACCGAAGGGGTGCTTGCTGTCCGCAGGCCGCTGCGAGAGCTTCGTGCCGATGATGGTGATGACGCTGGAGAGCGCATCGCTGAGGTTGTTGACGGCATCCATCACGATGGCCACGCTGCTCGCTATGAGTCCGACGGCCGCCTTGAACGCCGCCAGCAGCACGTTGGCCGCTATCCCTATGACGCTGGTCCGTATGATTTGAGAGCTCCTGTCCATAATTTCGGTTTGTGTGTGTTGAATGCAAACTTAGCAAATTTTTCGTATTCTCCTGCGCAGGTGCTGTCATTCTGAGCGAAGCGAAGAATCTCAAAGCGAAGAATCCAGCGTCGCTCCTGTCATTCTGAGCGAAGCGAAGAATCTGTGGTCGCGCAAAGTTAACGGATTAATAGTCAGATAATTATATAATCGAGGGGGTGCCGGAACAACACCCCCTCGATTGTGCTTTAGGTTGATAATCAGCAATATAGCTTTGCGCTGTGTAGAGCGGCTGGCTCTGGTGTCGTTCTGGGGCTGAAAAGCAGGTATTAAATACAGCCTTCTAATAGCATGCCTAAGTCGCTGAATAATAACACATTAGAAACACCATGTATTATACCGGAAATTTGGTGGCGAGGGGCAGAATGTCTAACTTTGCAAAAAGAAAATTTAAATTTGCAAAAAAGGAGGACATCATGAAAACTTTCAGACTTATATTGGCCGGTCTGGTCATCGGACTGCTGGTATTGTCCTGCGACAAGAAGCAGGAGATTGAGAAGGCCGGGGAGCCTCAGACGGTAATCGAGCAGGAGAATCCTGCCCAGGAGAACGGCCAGGGCGAAGAGCCGGAGCAGCCCGCCGTCAATAATAACGAAGAGCCGGAGCCTTCAACTCCGGAGAACTCTGACGAGAATCAGACTCCCGAGCAAGGCAACGACCCTGAGGCGGGATTGCCCCAGTATGAGTTCCTTGCAAATGAAGCCCCTTCAGCACTTTCTGCGGCACAGAAGGAACAACTTTCAAAGCTGAATGCATTTGCGTTCTCCTTCGCTGCACTTATGGACGAAAAGAAGGGGAACGACAGCTATGTCTTTTCTCCCGTGAGCCTCGCCTACCTGCTCGGCATGATCGCCGAAGGAGCAGACGGAGCGACACGCCGGGAAATCTGCACCAGCCTCGGCTTCGGCCCGGACAGCCAGCAGGAAATCAACGAGTTCTGCCGGGACCTCATGGTGCTTGCTTCCAAGGCAGCATCGAAAGACGAGGTGCTTCAAATCGCTAACGTGGCAGTCCTGAACAAGGATTTCAAACTCCTCGAGAGCTACCGCAAGTCAGTCAAGAACTACTACGACGCCAGCGCTTTCAACCTGGACTTCGCAACTCAGGATGTTGCCGGATACGTGAACAAGTGGGCTTCGGAGCACACCAACGGTGTGATCGAAAAGGTTCTCAATAATGTCGACCCAACCACTCGTGCCATACTGATGAACGCCCTGTATTTCAAGGCCCAGTGGATGATACCGTTTGATGATTACTTTACTGCTGAAGGGGAGT
The DNA here is from genome assembly GCA_024695285.1 of Bacteroidales bacterium. The sequence continues at coordinate 31,411 of JAILIM010000003.1, read as the reverse complement.
TCACCGGAGCCGACGGAAAGGTGCGCAAGGAGATGATGATGAGGAGTGATCCCAATGAATTCAAGTATGCAAAGCAGGATGGGTTCAGCGCCCTCAGGATGGAATATGGCTCAAGCTATGTGAAGGCAGGCAACTATTGTATGTACATCCTGCTTCCCGACAAGGGCGTCTCCGCCACCCAACTGCTGGGCAAACTCGACAAGAGCGCGTGGGCCAATATAAAGTCCTCCCTCAAGTATGAGTATGCCTATATCCAGATGCCTAAATTTGAAGTGGAACTAGACGAAGTCCTCAACGGTGTGCTTGCGACACTGGGAATTAAGAATATGTTCTCACCTGCAGCGGATTTCTCCAGGATGAGCGAAGAATCGCTGTTTGTGGACTGTGTGAAGCAGGTGGCGAAGATCAATGTGAACGAAACCGGCACCGAGGCTGCCGCTGTGTCTGTCGGAATGATGGCCTCCAGCGCTGGACTGGAGCCGCCGAAGCCCGTGGCATTCATCGCCGACCGTCCTTTCCTCTTTGCCATCGAGGAAAAGACCACCGGCACTATCCTGTTCATGGGAAGCTACAAGTAAAACGAGCGGCCGCGAAGCTGCAGGCGTGTCGAACAAAATAGTTGAATATTAAACTATAATTTGTATATTTGCATCGTTATAGTTTAATTTTAACTCGTTATGGATGATATCTACACGCTTTCGGACAATCAGCTTCAGCTTCGTATTGGCAGCAGGCTGAAGGCTGTAAGGCTGAAGCAGAATATCACGCAGCAGAGTCTTGCCGATGCAGCACTGGTCTCGTTGTCTTCTGTTAAAAAGATCGAAGGCGGAAATATTGGTTCGTTTGAATCCTTTCTTCGCTTAATCCGTACTCTTGGCCTCCTGGATAGCTTGCAGGACTTGGTGAATGAACAGCAAATGAGCCCGTCTGAAATCTTTGCGTTGCAACAAGCGGGCGAAAAACGCAGAAGGAAACGTGCTTCCAGTCGTCTTAAAACAAAAGAGGAGGTGGCGGAATGGTAAATACGGCAGCAGTGAGCATGTATGGGATGCGTGTCGGTACTTTTACATGGGATGAACGGCACAATATGGCCCGCTTCGAATATGACGGCTCTTTTGCCGGACGTGGTCTGGAGCCGTCTCCGTTGATGATGCCGGTTCAAGCCGGCCGTGTGTATTCCTTCGGCTCGTTGAACTGGGACACCTTCAACGGACTTCCCGGTATGCTGGCCGACGCGCTGCCGGATACCTATGGACGGGCGTTGTTTGACCGTTGGCTGGCGTTGACAGGCAGGAGTTCCGGGAATCCGGTGGAGTCCCTGTGTTTTCTCGGGAAACGATGCATGGGGGCCCTGGAGTTTGAACCGGCAACGGGGCCGGATGCGGATCCGAATTTGAAGATAGAGATTGATTCCCTGGTGGAAGTTGCACAGGAGGCCTTGTCAAAGAAAGAAGCCTTCGGGGCAAACCTCAAGGAGGATAAAAAAGCGGCAATTGCCGAAATTCTGCGGCTGGGGACATCGGCCGGAGGCCAGCGCGCCAAGGCTATCATTGCCTACAACAAAGAGACCGGCGAGGTGCGCTCGGGGCAGGTGGAAGCCCCGGACGGCTTTGATTATTATCTGATTAAGTTGGATGGCGTGTCTGCGCAAGCTGGATTTCGTGACACTGGGAATTATGGTCGGCTGGAGTATTCTTTCGCAAAACTAGTCCGCTTATGCGGGATTGATATGGCGGAGTGTTCTCTAATAGAGGAAAACGGCAGGGCTCATTTCCTTACGAAACGATTCGACCGCAGGGGCGGGCAAAAGATTCACATGCAGACCCTTTGCGGGATTGCTCATTATGATCACCGTATCCACAGGGCATATTCATACGAACAGGCGTTCAATGTAATGAGGCGCCTCAAATTGACGTATGCCGAGGCTGCGGAAATGTTCCGCCGAATGGTTTTCAATGTGGTGGTTCGGAATCAGGACGACCACACCAAGAACATATCGTTCCTGATGGGCCCTGATGGGAAATGGCAGCTTTCTCCTGCATATGACATGGGCTATGCCTATAATCCGGACGGCGCCTGGACATCGACTCACCAAATGTCCGTAAACGGAAAGTTTGACGGAATTCTCCGCGCCGATTTACTCGCGTTTGCGGGTGCCAACAATATCAAGAACGCCGGTGAAATCATTGACCAGGTTTGCGAATGCTCGTCAAACTGGCCCGAGCTTGCCCGTAATTGCGGCGTTCCGGAGCAAATGATTCAATCCATAGCTCCAAATATGATGTTGAATCTGTAGACGTGTTGTGATACCCATTCCGGCACCCCTTGGATTCCGCTTACAGCTGAAAACAAGCAGCTTAACTTTGCGCGCTTATTGCAGCTCGGCAAATTGTTTCTTGAGCCAGGAGTGGATACTGTTGGAGGCTATTTCTTCACCGATTTTGGCACGTATGCTGCTGTTGATGTGGTAGATGTCCTTTCGCTGAAGCAAGGATGCCAGTTCTTTGGAAGAACTCCCGGATACATAAACGGAGCACAGTCCGATTTCTTCCGGGGTAAGATTGCGCTCTACCAACGCGGAAACGAATTTTGGGAATGTCAGGGCATAGATCATTCCGATTGACCTGAGCAGGGCTTTCCTGTTTTCTTCCATCTTCTCTAGTCCTTTGCGGCCGGGCATTACGGGCAAGACATTATTTTTGACGATATATGGCCGGAGGGCGTGAAGGCGCTCACTAAGGATATCTTTCAGGCTTCCATCTTCGTTTTCGGTGAGTTTAACAATCAAATCATATTCTTCTTTTGCGCTCTTTAGCACCGCACGGTACTTCAGCATTCGGAATACACCATATCCGGCCAGCCCGGCCAGCAAAATAATCAGTAGCGTCAGCCAGGATTTAATATATGAATCCCGCTGTTTTTCCAACTCAGTCTTGTGCCTTTCCTCAAGGAAGCGTACGTCGTTGTTGAATACCTGCAGACTGATATTCTCTACGGCAGTTTCGTGTTTTATCTGTCCTTCCAGGGCTTTCTCAAAATCCCCGAGTTTTTTATATAAGGCTGTCCAGGTGTAATAGTATAGGATATCATCATAATCGCTCCCGCTTACTGAGCATTGCGAGAATTCTTTGACGGCCTGATCCGTATTGTCAAGAGCCAGATAGGCACGGGTCACCAGGAGGTGATCATAGGCGCAATTCTCTTTAGCGCATAGCGATAAGTAATTGCTCAGCAGTGTCTCAACAGAATCTTTCTTGGTTTTCTGCCAGATAAGGTAGTTTCTGAGTATTTTATTATAGTAATCAGATGCATGCTGAAGTTGTTTCCCATCCATCCAGGTTTTAAGGGAGTCTAATTCGGCTTTATATTTCAGCGAATCTCGGTGTTTGTCGTAATAAGAAGCGAGGTCAAGACAATTTCTGAAGTAATACTCCGGGTTTTGGAGTTTTCTGGAAATAGCTTTAGCTTTAAGTATTTCATTAAATGCCTCTTTATCTGCAAATTGACGGCTGAAAACACGCTGCTTGGCTAAATGAAGCCGAACCTTATACTCTCCGCTGATTGAATCATCAATTAATGACTCTGCCTGAATCAATACTTTCAGTGCCTTTTCATATTCTTTCGCGTTCTCATACACTCGTCCTTGGTAATAATATGTTAGGAAGCGATGCTGTTTGTCGCCGCGCCGGGAGTAATACTGAACGGCCGGAGTAATAATTGAATCAGATTGAAGGTCGATATAGTTCTTATCAAGTGCCATTGAAAGCAACAAGGCATACAACCCTTTTTCTTGAGTTCCAGATAAGGAATTCTTGTCTATTTCATTCAGTCTGGTCAATGCTTCTTTTGGCTCTTCCTGAATGATGCTCTCGATATCTTTCAACTCTGTAAGAGCCGGGGATATTGGTTTGCAGGCAATGCAAAGGAGTATGGCTAAAACACTGGAGGTCGTTTTCATTGTCAAGCAATTATTGTTTGCAAACATAAGAAAAAAAGCAGGGATTTTGGTCACAAAAGTCACGTGTAAGAAATGTAAAATGCAATCTATTGATAGTTAAATATTTACAAAGCAGTACTCAAATAATAATTTGTTATGAAGCGGAATAATAGCAGTAACTTTGCAGCAGATATAATCTTATAAAAAACAAAAAACCATGAAAAAAATTATACTTGCCATTGCTATCGTACTAGGTGCGAGTGGCATATGTCGTGCAACCGATGCTTTGGTTGAACAAGTCCCGATTGATATTGATTAGATCACGAAGGTGGAGGAGGCGGTAATGGACCGAGAACACCGTTTGTGTCGCCGATTATCGGTATCGTTAACGGAGATGTGATTCTTCTCGCTTTCAGAACTGATATCGGAGACATTTCCATTCGCCTTGAAGAAGAATCAGAAGGCCTGTTATTATCCACTGTTGTTGACTCTTCAGAAGGTGATGCAGAGATTCCATTCTCGGGTGGGGCCGGAAATTATACAATTACTTTTAACCTCTCTGATGGCACACAACTCAGGGGAACATTTGTAATTACCTTTTAATTCAAATCTATGAACAAGTTATCACTCTTCACGTATAGCAATTTTATGAAGCCATACAATTATATCAACATACTTGTTACCCTAGCCTTGGTAACCATATTTTACTCATGTAATAAACAAGCAGATATAGCCACTCCTCAAATTAGTCTTCAATCCTACACTATTCCTCTTGACGAGGCTATTGAATCGCTCAATCTGTACCTTCAATCTGAAACGAAATCAAAAGCCAATGACGGATGTAGGATAATCGAATCTGTTCACACAATTAATGCTGAGTCTCTCAAAACAAAATCCGGGAAACCTTTGATAGATACTCCGGATTGTCATGAATTGTTATACTTGGTGAATTTTGCTGATGGTCGGGGTAGTGCAATCCTTTCGGCCGATTCAAGAATAAAAGGGGACGTTATTGCTGTTACAGATTCCGGAACTATTGATGAGAATTCTTTTTATCCTCGTCCTTCAACAAGATATATTGATCCCGTAACAGAAATCGATACTCTCGGTTATAACAATGAATATGGAGACTGGTATGTCGGTGATTATATTGAGCAGGGGCAAAATATGCAAGAATCAAATTTTGTTGTTGACCTTTGCTTAGAATATGCTGCGAGTCAGGTAAGAGGGGGCATTCATCCACCCATAGGTGAAATAGGAGGCGAAGACCCCTTTACACCTATATATGATGTTGTTACACAAATATCCACTTCAATTTCAGATCCCTATCATTCCAACAATCTTTTATATCAGATGGTTGGATGGTCACAAAGCATTTCTCCATTTAATAATTTAGTCCACACAATTTGGAGTAAAGATCGTGTTGGATGCGTTAATATAGCTCTTGGTAAAATACTTGCATATAATGAATATCCTATTAATTTAAGCTATTTTAGTTATCCTATTAACTGGTACTCTATAAAGACTGATGTTAATTATACCGGTGCAGATAGTGTTGCAGCATTATTAGCATTATTATTTCATTCCACTGGTTCTGCACCATTGCCTTTCGGGACATTTAACTTACCCATACTTGGAGCCGCAGTATTAACACTCTATGGTTATCAAAATGTCTCATATACGGATTATAATGAATCGGCTATTATTAATAGATTGAATAATGACTGTCCTGTCTTTATTAGTTCTGTTCCAACGGCAGATGGTATTACTTATAATGTTCTACACAGCCATGCCTGGAATATTGACAATTATCGGTATAAAACCACAACAACAGTAAGTTACTTTTATCTTAATGATGTCCTAGATCATACAACAACAGCAACCACAACCTATACAATGTTCCACTGTGCTTGGGGATGGGGTAGTAAGTGTGATGGATATTTCATTTCAAATGTTTTTGATTTACAAGCGAATAGCTGTATATTTGACGATGGAGTTTCTCACGACGAAACAGATACAGAATATTATAACCATTATTTAAAAATTATCACCTATGACAAGCCAAGTATTTAAAAGTATACTTCTTTTTGTTGGTATTATATCGGTTAGTTCATGCGACGCATGGACATTCGGAACAACACCAAAGTATATTGAATCAATCGTGGTTGCATTTTATGAATATGATTCAGCAGAAGCTGTATTAACGAAAAGCGTAGATGAGTATGGATATATTCAAAGATATGATATTTCAATTGATTATCAAATAAATAGAATAGTAAAATATGACACCTCTTCAGAGAAGGATAAATTATGGTTCAAATCAAAGTGCGATAAATATGGTGACAATCATTACAATCAGAATATAGTAGATAAGAATACTCCTACTTATTCCTGTACCATACCGGATATTAATGCCATCCATGTGACAAGTGAAGAGGATTTTGATAATGACCATCCAAAGGGAGTATTCATTGACGATTGCTTTGATATTTATTATAAAGATTTAAAGAATATCATCGAGAGTGATTATTCAATTCTTTCGTCCAGAGTTAATACAACGCCATTGAATACAATAACTAAAGACGACATGTCAATGCTCACTTCATCCACAGCGGCTAAAATAGTAGCAGAACCACTTGAAATAAATGGTTCTATGATAGGAAATGGAGGTTATTTTTCTCTTTTCGGCCTTAAAGCGACAAAACTTCCTACGGGACCGTCAGTGCAACATTTGACTATCGAGTTCACGACAGAGTATGGAAACACAATCTCCTGCCCGATAGCCTTTGACTTCAGTCAGTCTATACTGGCTAGGCAGAAATAGATTCTTCGCTTCGCTCAAAATGACAGCCTTTAGTTAGAATGTCTGTTTCTTAGGACAGTTGTTTCTTGATGGATGCAAGAATATGCTGGTGCGGGTATTTAAAAAAAGAGAAGTAAATAAGAGTTATGAAAAGAATCTTTACCATCTTGTTATCCTTGCTCATTTTAGCAACTATTCCGTCCTGTAATGGGAACACTATTAAGCCTGAAGAAAGCAAAGACCAGCAAGAAGAAAAGGGTCCGGATTCTCTTCCGGACACAACGTGGTCCTGTAACTTTATGAGCCTGACGTGGGAATTGTATTTTATGAGTGATACCGGTGTGCAGATTACTTGGCGTGATAAAAACCGTAAGAGTAAATCCGCACGCGGACAATACTCTAAAGATGGAAACAAATTGATATTCACGCAACCATTTGCAATCGATGAAATACGTACTTCTGAATTGACACAGACCATCATTGAGTACATCTTAATAGATGCGACAATATCCGGAGACAAGATGCAGGTCTCTATGAATGTCACTGTTGTGGGTAATAGTTCTGGTGTCCGTCCTGGAGATCATCAATTATCCTTTGTCTGGCAACATTAGACGCGGCCATAGTAGTAGTTGCGTGCGTGGCGCAAAGTCAACGACTTCATAGTTAGGCGATTATATAATCGAGGGGGTGCCGAAATGACTCCCCCTCGATTGTGCTTCCGGCTGATAATTAGGGAGATAACTTTGTCGGCCACAAAGTGGGTTGCGCGGCTCGGGCCTGGGGAAGGTCGGGTATAACATTCGAACAGGGTGGTCCGGAGATCGGGCCACCCTGTCCCGTCGAACGACGAAGGAGCTAAACCAATATTTCCGGAGCCGCTGTTAGATTCTTCGCTTCGCTCAGAATGACAACCTTGGCAGCAGATTCTTCGCTTCGCTAGATTCTTCGCTTCGCTCAGAATGACAGGTTGCAGCCAAATGTCATTCTGAGGAGGGCGCAGCCCGACGAAGAATCTAACAGCCGGCTCCAATAAGTAAATGATTAACTTCCCGAAATCTTGCACCGGAAAAGTATTTTTTTTATTAAACAGGAATAATCTTTAACTTTGTAAGTTAATTTGAGGATTTATGACATTGTTAATCATATACCTTCTTCTGACGATGGGCATCTCGTTCCTGTGCTCCCTGCTGGAGTCCGTGCTGATGTCCACGCCCCTGTCGTTCATCACGATGAAGGAGGAAGAAGGCGACCGCAACGCCCCGCTGTTCCTGAAGTTCAAGACCGAGCCTGACCGCCCGCTCTCGGCCATACTGTCGCTCAACACCATCGCCAACACCCTCGGTGCGGCGGCGGTCGGCCACCAGGCCACCCAACTCTCCGGCGACCACTGGTTCGGTATCATCAGCGCCCTGATGACCCTCCTCATCCTCGTGTTCTCGGAGATAGTCCCCAAGACCATCGGCACATCCCACTACAAGGAACTCCTCTGGCTCGCCAGGGTTATGAAGTTCCTGACAATCATACTGTTCCCCGTGGTCTGGGTCATCGAGAAGCTGCGCCGCACTATCACCGACGACGAAGCCGACACGACAATCTCCCGCGAGGAGGTGTCCGCCATGGCCAACATCGGCGAGGAGGAAGGCGTCCTGGACAACTCCGAAAACAAGGTCATCCAGAACATAATGAAGCTGGACGACATCAAGGCCTACGACGTGATGACCCCCCGTGTGGTGGCGTCCACCGCCCCCGAAAATATGACGCTCAAGGCCTTCTACCGCCGCGAGGAGCTCTCGCACTACTCCCGCATCCCCGTGTATGCCGACTCCCCCGAGGTCATCACCGGCTACGTGCTGCGCTACGACGTGCTCGAGAATCTCGCCGAAGACAAATTCGACACCCGCCTGGGCTCCATCAAGCGCCAGATAGCCGCTTTCCACGAGGAGACCAGCGTGTCCGACATATGGGAATCGCTGCTCAAGACCAAGGACCAGATCGCCCTGATAATCGACGACTACGGCTGCTTCCAGGGCATCATCACCCTCGAAGACATCATCGAGACCATACTCGGTATGGAAATCATCGACGAGTCCGACACCGTCACCGACATGCAGCAGTTCGCCCGCGAGCGCTGGATGAAGCGCAAGAACCAATACAAACAGATCGTACTGCCCGATGAAGACTGAAATGACAGATAAAAAATTCACGCTCTGGCACCGGATCGCCGCGCTGGCGGCTTTCCTGGTGTCGGCCGTCACCTACCTGCTGACCATCGAGCCCTCCGCTTCGTTCTGGGACTGCGGCGAGTTCATAGCCTCGTCCTACAAGCTGGAGGTGGGCCATCCCCCGGGAAACCCTGTGTTCCAGCTGTTTGCACGCTTCTTCACGATGTTCGGCGACAACATGCATGCCGCCATCCTGGTGAATGCAATGAGCGCCCTGTGCTCCGCGCTGACCATATTCTTCCTGTACCTGACCATAGTGTGGCTGACGAAGCGCCTCGTGAAGACGAACACCGTCGGGGGCGCCGTGGCCGTGATCGGTTCCGGCCTGGTGGGCGCGCTGGCTTACTGCTTCTCCGACACCTTCTGGTTCTCCGCCGTCGAGGGTGAGGTTTACGCCATGTCGTCGCTGTTCACGGCGGTCGTGTTCTGGGCCATGACCATGTGGTACGACCGCGCCGACGAGCCGCACGCGCTGAGGTGGGTGGTGCTTATCGCCTTCCTGAACGGTCTCAGCATCGGCGTGCACCTGCTGAACCTGCTGGCCATCCCGGCGCTGGTGTTCATGTTCTACTACCGCCGCCGTGAAGAGGGGACCTTCACCTTCTGGGAACTCTGCAAGATAATGCTGGTAGGCGTGGTGATCCTGGGCCTGCTGGTGTTCCTGTACATTCCGTACCTGCCGAAGCTGGCGGCGTACTGCGACCTGTTCTTCGTGAACACGCTGGGGCTGCCGTACAACAGCGGGGCGGCGTTCTTCATGGTAGCACTGCTGGCCCTGTGCTTCTGGGGGCTGTTCGCCACGGAGAAGCGCGGCAAGGTGTTCCTGAACACGGCGCTGCTCTGCGTGACCACGATCACCATCGGCTTCTCGGTGTTCAGCATCGACATCATCCGCTCCTGCGCGAAAACCCCGACCAACGAGTACCAGCCGGACAATGCATTCACGCTGGTGCGCTACCTCAGCCGCGAGCAGTACGGCTCCACGCCTCTGCTCTACGGCCAGTACTACGACGCCCCCTATGACCTGAAGTCCAGCAAGTACTGGGCGCCGCTGGACGGCAAGTACAAGCACGTCGACGGACCCGTGGACGCCGAATACAAGGCCTCCGGCAAGATGCTGTTCCCGCGCATGTGGAGCAGCTCGCCCGACGGCAAGTACGAAGAGTTCTACCGCGCCTACACGGGCGGCAAGGGCCGGGCCGTGCGCGGCGCCACCGACCGCAAGCCCACGATGGGCGCCAACCTCTATTACTTCTTCGACTACCAGCTGGGATGGATGTACTGGCGCTACTTCATGTGGAACTTTGTCGGCCGGCAGAATGAGATACATTCACCCACACCGGGCGACATCTTCCATGGCAACTGGGAGAGCGGCATCCGGTTCATCGACGAGATCCGTCTCGGCGACCAGAGTTCCGCCCCCGAAACGCTTGCCGGCAACAAGGGCAAGAACCACTATTTCTTCCTGCCTCTGCTGCTGGGCCTGCTGGGGCTCTTCTTCCAGTTCGACCGCGACAAGCGGGGCTGCTGGCTGACGTTCCTGATGTTCTTCATGACCGGTATCGCCATCGTGCTGTACCTCAACCAGCCGCCGTACCAGGTGCGTGAGCGTGATTATGCCTACGCCGGCTCGTTCTACTTCTTCTGCGTGTGGATAGGAATGGCCGTGGCGGCGCTGTACAGCTGGATTGACGAGGCCACGAAGAGCCGCCGCTCGCTTGCGGTTGCCGCCGGGCTGACGGCCGCGTGCCTCTGCGTGCCCGTGCTCATGGCCGCGCAGAACTGGGACGACCACGACCGCTCCGGCCGTCGCACCGCCGTAGAAATGGCCCGTAACTACCTTGAGTCGGTGGGCCCCAACGGCATCCTTATTACCCACGGCGACAACGACACATTCCCGGTCTGGTACGCACAGGAGGTCGAAAACGTGCGCACGGACGTGCGTATATGCAACACGTCGCTGCTCGGCACCGACTGGCACATCGACCAGATGAAATGGGCGTGCAACGAGTCGGCGCCGCTTGCCCTGAGCGTGGTGCCGGAGCAGTACCTCTACGGCACCAACGAGTACGTGCCGGTGGTGGACAGCCGCGGGCAGGAGATGAGCATCGCCGACGTGATGACGCTGTTCAGGCATCCGGAAGTGAAGGTGCCGATGAGCAGCGGGCGCAAGATGGACTATATCGCCTCGCGCAAAATAGTGGTTCCGGTGATCAAGGAGAACGTGATTGCTTCCGGCATCCTGGACGCGCGCTTTGCGGATATGATTCCGGACAAGATAGTGCTGGAGATCCCGAAGGGCAAGGATTACCTGACGAAGCCGGAGATATTCATGCTGGACCTGCTGAGCAACTACAAGTGGGACAGGCCGTTGCACATGCTGAACATGGGTGGCGACCTCAACATCGGAATCAAGGACTACCTGGTCTATGAGGGCTACTCCTACAAGTTCGTCCCCATACGCAACAAGATCACGACCACTGATGTTGGCTTCATCGACACGGAGGAGTTCTACCGCAAGATGACGGAGGTTTATTCCTGGGACGCCCTGGCAGCCGACGGCTGGTTCATCGACTACCAGAATATCTACACCAACCTGGGAGTGATGGCTCCGCGCGTGATTTTCCTGAACGCTGCGAAGGCTTTCATGAAGCAGGGACAGAACGACCGGGCCGTCGAAATGCTCGACAAAGGGCGCGAGGTGATGCGCCGTTTCCCGATAGAAAGCATACCTCTGGGCATGTCCACGAACGATTATATCGTCATTGGTATGGTTGAGGCGTACTACCAGCTGGGCGAGGTCAGCAAGGCCCGCGAGCTTGGTGCGCTGATGGCCGCCGACCTGCTGGAGAGCACGCGCTTCTACCTGGAATTCTTCGAGTTCGGGAAGAACGAGTTCGACCTGTGCGGCAGTTATGTATACTTCCTCGCCGACGTGTTCAAAGATTTCGGCGACAAGGACCTGGCGGACAAGCTGACCGGCGCGTTCAGCAAGTTGATCGACTGGGCGTCGGGCGAATATGATGAGCCAGAGGAGGCCGGCGCCGAGACGGGAGAGGCCGGGGATGCCGGTGCCAAGGCCGCAACTGACACCATGAGTTAACGTTCGTTTGTCATTCTGAGCGAAGTCGAAGAATCTCTTGAGAATTCGCAGCCGCAGAAGTTCTGGTTGTAAAAATTCTGTTCACAGATAATCTCTGCCCGGCGGGGCTGCAACCCGCCTTTCCTCCAGTTTTGCGGCCAGAACACCACGTCATGCCCGGCCTGACCGGGCATCTCCCCGCAGGCCCAGAGGCCGGCCTCGTCCACCTGGTCAAGGCTCTTCCAGCGGGAAGAGGCGAGGGTGGTGGTGAGCACGGGGATGCCCTGTGTTGCGGCGTATTGCGCGGCCCGAAGGAGGCGGAACTTGAAGCAGTTGAGACAGCGCGGGCCGCGCTCCGGCGCTGTGGCAAGGGCTTTCGTCAGCGCCTCGTCCCCTTCGCCCCGCTTCAGGACGAAGTCCAGCCAGGCCTCGTGGTCCCAGACGTCTTCCACCAGCGGCACCCCCAGCGAGTCGCAGTAGCGCCGCAACTCCCGGAGCCGTAGTTCATACTCCTCGCGCGGGACGATGTTGGAGTTGCTGAAGAATACCACCGGCTTGATTCCGTTGGCCACGAGGCACTCCAGCACCGCTCCCGAGCACGGCGCGCAGCAGCTGTGCAGCAGCACTCTCTTCCCCCCTCCGGGGACCTCCAACTGCAACATTTTCGTCATTTCCACAAAGTTAGTGAAAATATTTTTTGCGATTTTCCCAAATATAGTTAATTTTGCAGTCCCAATCAATCGCGGTAGTGGTGAAATGGTAGACACGCTACTTTGAGGGGGTAGTGGGCATTGGCCTGTGTGAGTTCGAGTCTCACCTACCGCACAAGAGGCGACTTTTTAAGTCGCCTCTTTTTTTTAAAAATGTCCTTTCCAGTGCGCTGCAGCCCAGATTTGGCACTTTGAGAAAGCGCCTTCAATTGCGCCAAAAAGACACGAATTTTACACCAATTTTACCCTTTGGTGAAAAATTTTACACCTATGTTACACCAGAATTGCGGCATTTTTTCTTACTTTTGCTCCTAGTAATACTGAGCCACATGGGAGAAGACACAACACTTGAGCGGAGAAAGCAGATATCATTTAATCTGGAGTTGAAGAAGACCACCTCCGGATACCCCGTTTATCTACGTATAACTGAGGATGGGCTGCATAAACTGTACTCGCCGAAGGCTACTTTTGGGAATCTCTTCAGAAAAATTAACGAGATAAAAGTATCCGAGAAGCTCAGTAGGGTACGGTTCAATGCAGGCCCCGAGAGCGTAGAAGTAACCGTCAAGTATCCCAGACCACAGAATAAGTATATTGACGACATTGAGGACCTGGAGGCAGAGATTGGTCCGTTGGCTGGGCATAAGGGGGAGACGCTAACGTACACGCTAAAGCAACTGGCCGACATCGTTGAGCGGGAACATGTCAAGAAGAAATCGTATATGGGCCTAATCAGCTATCTCAAAAAGATTTACGACATTAAGTTGGATATTAAATAACAAAAAGCAGCACCCTTTAACGAGATGCTGCGATTATTATGTTGGTTGCCTGTGTTTATTATTCTGAGACAGGACGGACTGAGTGCCCATAACAACGGTCGTAGTAATTGCTAATGCTAGGACCTGAGGAGATGTTGAAGTAGTACGTATAGGACGGAAGGTCCGAATGGAGAGACGAAAACCAAACAAAGCAATAAACTCCGTCATTCCAGAAGGACCTACCATGCCGCCCGCCTGCGGCGAACCTATAGTCGCCCCGTTGGAGTATCATTTCCCTCATCAGGGCCTGTCCGCTGTGAAAGATGAGTTTATGCTTGGCGGGAGTGTACTTGTGGCACCGATGCTTACCAAAGGTTTCTCCAGGACTGTTATCCTTCCTGAAGGTTCCTGGATGGCAGATGACGGCACTGTCTATGAGGGAGGGACATACAGTATTGATGTCCCTATTGACAGGCTTCCGTATTTCCGTAAGATGTAAGTCCAGGGAGTCTGTTACCTGGACTTGAGTAACTTCAGGATATCCTTGTCTTCCAGTGTGTAAGGATGCTGGGGGCCAAGGGTTTTCTCGTCAAGGCTGACGGCTTTCTTATAGTACTCTATGGCCTTGGGGATGTTTCCTTGATGGCGGTAAACGTTTCCGATGTTGCCGTAGCTCTCTGCCACGTCCGGATGTTCTTCCCCGAACAGGCTCTTGCGGATGTCCAGGGCAATGCTGTGATATTCAAGGGCCTTGGCGTAGTCCTGCCTGTCGCAGTAGATATTTCCGAGGTTACTGTAGCTGACGGCTGCTGCCGGGTGGCCCTCGCCAAGGGTGGCGAGTCTTATCGATAATCCCTTTTCGCTGTATTCCAGCGCTTTGTCCAAATCGCCGCTGCCTCTGTAAACGGTTCCGATGTTACCGTATATTTCGGCGACGTCGGGATGGTTCTCTCCGAGGACGGACTTGAATATGTCAAGGGCCTTATAGCAGTATTCAAGAGATCTGTCGAATTCGCCAAGCGAGAAGTATATGCTTCCCAGATTGCTGTAGGAGAAGGCTACTCCGGGGTGGTTCTTGCCCAGAACGGCTTCATTTATGGCGGTAGAACGCTCGTAGTATTCGAAGGCCTTTTCTATATCTCCCTGTTGGGAGAATAGGTGCCCAAGATTGTTGTAGCTCTCCGCCACGTCGGGATGCTGTTCTCCGAACAATGACTGCCTTATGTGAAGGGCGGTGCTGAAACACTCGTCAGCCTTTTCATAATCGGCATTCTCAAAGTACAGGATGCCTATGTCGTTGAAGGACTGGGCTGTTTCCTGGTTCTCGGTGCCGAGGGTCTCTTCCCTGGCCGACAGGGCCTCTCCTTGGTATTTCAGGGCATTTTCGTAATCGGCCATCATCCAGTATACGATGCCCTTGTTGTATTTTGCCCTGGCTCCGGATGCCTTGTCGAAGTACTCCAGCGCCTTGCCGTAGTCGGCCAGGTAGTCACGGAGGAACTCTCCGGCTTCATTCTGCCACTCTTCGTTGGAACTGTCCAGGCTGGCACGCATCTCAAGGTACTTTGCCGCTTCGTCGTTGCGGTGCTGGGTGGCGTAATTCTCGAAGTAGCTCAGGCAGCGGCGGGCAAGTTCTTCATTGTCTGCTGCCTGGACAGCCTTGGCCTGGCTCAGCACCTCTTCCTGTTCCTTGAGGGCCTTTGCCTTCTGCAGTTGCTCTTCCACCTGGGCGGCCACGTCGCCTTTGGTCCTGAGCAGGGAGTCTGCCTTCACGAGTTCGCCGTTCTCTATGCAGTAGGACACTTCGCGATAGAACTCGTCCAGCTGGTCATAGTCCAGCCCCGAGTAGCGCTTTGCCATATCCTTGATGAGCTGTTCGTTGCTTTCCTGCTCCTGGTACAGCTGCTGCAGCGACTGCCGGTATTCTTCTTCAGTTATCTTCTGTTCCGCCTTGAGCGCCTCTATCTCATCTTCCCTTTCCTGCAGTTGCTTCTGCAGATTGCGGCGGATCTTGCGTTCTGCCATCAGTTTGTCCTGCAACTGCTTGTCCGGGGTCTCCATCACTATGAACAGTGGATTGCCGGAATATGAGTATGTCCTTTGGCAGGCGTCAAGGTCCACAAGACGGTATCCTTTCTTCTTTACGGAATCGATCTGGAACTGACCGCCCTGTACCGGGAACGAAAAGTCGCCCTCGTCATTGTTTACAAGCATCGTTGCACGCCCGCGTACGGATACCAGGGCGCCGCTGAGTCCCTGCCCTGGAACCAGGGTGCCGTTGACCATACGGCCTTTGGTCTTTACGTATCCTTTCTGTGTCTGGCCGGCGGAGGCGGCGGCTACAAGTAAGCACAGGCTCAGCAGAAGCAACTTTTTCATTGTCGGTTATTTTATGAGAATCACGTCGTTGTCGCCGCAAGGCATGGTAATGGTGTTGTCGTACAGTGGGATAGGGGAGTCGACACGGTATGTCCGGTTCTGGAACTCTATGGGGAAGGACAAGGTAACGTATCCTAGAGAGTCAGAGACTGCTTCCACTCCGTTTATGGAGAGAGTGACGCCTGATACGCCTTCTTCCCGTACAGGATCGTAAAGAAGGAAGTGGACGTTACCGTATACTGACGGGTCACGGCTTATGCCGAGTACTATATCGCGTGCAAGTGTAAGGGTGGTGTCTATGCTGCAGTAATCGGGACAGTTGAGCGTGATGCGTACGGGCCTGCCGAGGAAGCGGTGTGGGATATTCTTGAACACCGCCGGAGATTGGAGATTGCTTACGGTGTCCGACTTGACCTCGTTGTCCAGGGTAAGTGTGACGATGGCATTGTGAAGCGGAGGGAGACTGTCGTTATGTATCGAAGATTCATGCAACGATGCCTTTACATCCACTGACCTGTTGACAGCCCTTATGTAGACCAGGGCCGCAATTATGGCAAGTGCAGCAATGATGTAGGAAAGAAGTTTGCTGGTCAGCTGGCGCTTGTGGCGCTGCCATATCGAATCGAATTCGACTCCCAGAAGTTTGGAAATGAGCTGGATGTATGCCCGCTCCCGGTTGAGGAAAGACCACTTGAAGATCTTCTCGTGAATGTTGACGCCGAGAATCTCCGGGAAGCCCAGTTCCTTGACGATTGGGTTGAAGCATTCCGTATCCGGATTCCCGCTGTTCGGAGTGCCTTCCACAATGAAGAAATGAATGTGTTCTGCACGGCCGAGACTGTGGAAGAAGGCAATCTCCTTGCCTACCCATTCCGATTTTGCAGAATTGGGAGAACAGATTACGATGAGGTTCTGAGAGGCCTTCAACCTGTCCTGCAACTCTTTGCTGAGGCCGCCCGGCTGAATGTCCGTCGCTGCAAAGAAGACAGGACGGAGGGGGGTGCGCTTCTTTCCTGTCTCGCTGCACAGCGCTGCCGGCAGACGGTAGTGCTCCAATTTATGCTGCAGCCTTTTTCCCCACTCGGTGTCGCGTGAGTTGTAGGAAATGAAGGCAACGTATTTAAAGGTTTCGCTCATTTATCTGACTTCTCCGACTTTCTTCAGGATAGCAGGGATTCCAAGGACCAGGAAACTGTCATACTTCAGGGTGTCCGGGTCTATGCGGCGCAGGTCGGCAAACGAGCAGATATCTACGTGTGCCGGGGATTCCCAATTGTTCTTCAATGCCTTGCGGAACTGAGCCCTTTCCCCTTGGGCAAGAGCGAGGCTCTCGTCCTGAAGGCGCTCCTGCAGTGTGAGCGGACGGTATCCGAGTATGAGTTTCTCCGTCACCCATCGGTTGTGCTCGCTCTTGCTGAGGACGTCGTAAAACTGTTCCCATGCCTGGGATTCCTTCATCCTGCCATCTGCCCAGCAGGGTTTGATGGAATTGTAGCGGATTGTGTAGCAATCGGAGCAGAAGATGCTGGACAGGCCCTTGAGTACATCGGCCTGATTTGCCTCTTCTTTCCACCTTTCCTCATCCACAAGCTTCCCGGTGGCCTTTCTCATACGTGCATACTGGAAGACGCTTAGGGCCAGGGTGTATCTTTTTACGCTGTGGATGTCTTCGTACGGGAGATTGTCGATCTCCGACCCCAGGCTGTACATACGGTTGGTGTACTGGGCCTTTCTGGTATCGATGGAAAACAGTTCCTCTTCCGGCTGGGACGCGCAGAAATCCTCGACCTCGCTCTCCCGGAAGACGAGCCTTATTTCCTTCCCGTCCTCAGGGCTTTCGGTCCATTGTTCCACGATATTCAGCTCAATGTCCAGAAACGAATTCCCGTTGGTGGTCTTACCGCGCAAAGTGTATTTGCAAAGAAGCGGGAGATTGCACAGATACTCTTCTTTTCCGAGTATGTCGAGGATATTGTCTTTACGGCTTACCAGGGTGATAACGGTCCTTCTGTGCAGATTTAAAAAATGTGCGTACAGGGCAAGGTGTCTGACTACTGATAGCATCAGTTCGTCATCATTCAGCACAACGGCGTGCAGGTACGCATCATCTGCAGGACCTATGCAGACAGAAGACAGTTTATGCAGTACGAATGCACGGGCCTTGTACCAGTTGGATACGGTCTCTTTGCCAAAAAGGGCTCCGGAGTCTTCCGCAGAGCATTTCTTCCTGCGTAAATACTCAAATGGGCGTTCTCTAAACTTCATCGCTGATCTCCTTTTTGTGTGACGGGCTGTCCGGGGAAATGAAGACCTTCTTGTTGCCGGCATCGAAGGTGGAGGGTTCCTGGTAGAGCTTCAGGCCGAACCAGTCCAGGGATTCAATGAAATGCTCGATAATGAGTGACTGGTGATATTCGAACGATACCATTCCGGTCTTGGTGATGAATGCATAGACTTCCAGTGGCATGCCGCCCTCCACATGGTCTTTCCAGCGAACCATCAGGTGCGGATACTGGGAAACGAATTCATTGTTCATCAGCCAGTGGTAGAAATAGATGCGGAACAGCTGGGCGTTGAGCATGCCGTCTTCAATCTTTGCGAGCGGAATGTTGTCGGGCAGGGAATCCTTCCCCTTTCCATCTCCGTTCATTTTCTCTTTGTTGTACTTGTTGATTCTGTCCCTCAGAGAGTTACACTCTTCCAGAGACAGGGGGCGGAACCAGCTTGTGTCGAGGATGAATGACTTGGTCATCCTGCGCCCGTAGGTCTTTCCTTCCTCCACACGCTGGAGGTTGATGAAATGGTCTGTGTGGAGGGCGCTGATTGGAATGCTGGATGTGGTTGTGTCCCAATTGTATATGGTAACGGTCGTAAGTGTGATCCGCTTCACCTCACCGTCTGCATTATATTTGTGTACCACAATCCAGTCCCCGATGTTCAGCAGGTGATTCATCCTGAGGTGGAAGAATGCAAGAGCCCCCCTTATCCTTTCCTGGAAGATCAATGCCAGCAGCGAGCCTATGACACCTATGCCGACGACTATCTTCTCGTTCGCCATTATATTGAAGATCCAAACAAAGCCAAGGATCCACAGCAGGATGGCGATAAGAAGCAAGATGTAGCACCAGGTGATGCCGTCCTCGTTCTTCCTGAGGCTGAAGACTTCTGTAAGCTGGTGGCAGACCTTGACCGTCAGCCATACGGCCAGATTGAGTCCAAGGAAGCAGTAGAACGGGATGTAACTGTCCGGGGAAAGAAGCCTGGAGACAGCAAAAGTAACGGGAATCACACCCAGGACGAATGACCAGAAGGCCCACGGGCGCCATTTAATCAAGGCCCCGAATATCTGCGCTCCCAGTCTGTTCGATGAGATGCACCTCTTGTGCAGGTTGTTTACTAAGCCCATATCTTACTGGATTATGCGGACGTCCCAGCCGGAGATCAGACCTCCGTATGTGGGAAAGAGTACTTTGAATGTAAGGCCGCTGGCGTTGTCCTTGACCTGATAGACAAGCATGCGGTCCGTTTCGGCTGTCTGCTGCCATTCGCCGAGGTTCAGCGGGGGATAACTGACGGAAGCATCGTCCGGAACCATTCCGTTGACGCTTTTGTGGTGTATTGGCTCACCCGCAGCAAGGCGCTGCATGTTGCGCTCCACTATCTGGATCAGGCGGGGATGGTCGAATGGATTGAGCGATATTTCCCCAGGTTCCACTGCAGGCATGCGGCCTCCGTTTGCCTTGCGGATGGCCCGGAGACTGTCTGCGTAGGCCTTGAAGATCTGTCTCTTCTGCGGAGTGTTGAGGCCTGCGACTGTGTATAGGCTGATGCCCTGGGCGCCGCCCTTGAAAGCCTGGTCCATATTTTCCAGAAGGCTTTCCACGTCTCCGTCAGTCTCACCTGAACCCAATTCTGCACCGAGTCCGCAGTAGAGCTGCGTTTTGGGATTGCGGTCACGGTTGTTCTGGCGCACGGCGTCAAGCACGAAGCCCGGTTCCATACTGTAGAAATCGGAATAGACCATGGGGAAGACCAGGTCCAGGTCCCAGTCGTGGAAGTTCTGGGCCACCATGAAGGATGCAAGCTTGACGGTTGCAAAAGGGGATGCGCAGACCGATTTCCCGTAGCTGTGTGCCGTTTCTGCGGCAAGATTGGCAACCTCTGAAATCAGGTCTTCGCGGAAGCGGCACCATTTTTCATCTCGCGTGGGGTCGTGCAGGCTGCGGGGGTCGTATCCGTACTCCGCCTGGAAGCGTTCAAGAGCTGCAGGGTGGTATCCAAAATCCCATTGAGGATACACTTCCGTGTCTTGTGTGATGGCGTAATTGTAACTGAGCGATATGGGCAGCACGCAGTCGACGATGCGGCAGTAGTCGAGGCATATACCCTCTATGCCGTCCATTTCGCAGACGCGGCGTACATTTTCCTTGACGTATTCCCGAACCTCTGGAAGAGCTGCGCTGAGGAACTTATATGAGTTCACGTAGGCTTTATAGTCTTTCAGCGAATTGCCCTCGCGGTTCACATCGAACCATTCGGGGTGTTCTTCCAGCAGGCGCTGGCGGTCGCCCCTTGGATTGAGAGTCCATATCCAGGCGTAGAGGGTGATCCCGTGCTCCTTGGCCAGTTTGATGGCCTTCTGGTACCCTTCTGTATCAGGCAGATAGAGCATAAGACCGTCTATACCGGCCTCGTCCAGGTGTACGAAGAGGGAATCCAGGTCCAGTCCCTCCCGGTTTTCCATCCAGCTCCAGAACATAGGATATTCTGTTTCCTGTGGCCTGCTCCCGCAGGATACCAGCATAAATGCCAGTGCCATAAGGGCAAAGAGTCTTTTCATCGCAAATTCGGTTTATTCTCTACAAATCTACGGAATATTATTTCAATATAGAGAGCTAATTTTGAAAATTTAATGATTATTGCAATATTCGCGGCAATTATACAGGCAGAATGGAAAAGACTTGGAGATGGTTATCAATACTTTGCGGGACGGGATATTAACTTTTATGCATTTATTGGTGGGGTGTACTACGGCAATGAAATCGATGATGAAGCCGCAGTATTCTTTAAAAAGGCATACGAAGCAATACTCCCTATTGAGTCAATGGATGTAAAAGCAAAATACCTTTCTTTTAGAGCGGATTGTTTATATAACCTTAATATATTTGATGACGCCGCCACTTTATATTATACTGCATATTCGAAATTTGCAGAATATGAAGGTGTTAGTTTAGACTATGTTCAGAGGGTATATTTAAATAAACTGAAAAAGGGGGAAGAGCATTATAGATCACTTGTTCGAGAAACTGATGGAATTGAATATAATTCTTATCGCTGGATTATGTCCATGTACAAAGCTGGGCATTGTGGCGAAGATGATTTCCTGTTTCAGCTAAGTATGTTTGCTGTTAATGGGAATACATATGCCATGAAGAGATGTAGGGATATTAATTTTAACCCAGAGGCACATTTGAGACGGTATTATGGATATCGGTATTGAACCAAATAACATAATTGTCTTTTCTTTTACATCATCGGAGAGAGCACCCGCAGCGAGATTGAGTATGCGAAAAGGAACGGTAGGGCGGTGTGGTATTTAGAGGAGAAATAGTACGAGAGACCCTCAAATTTTACACCTATTTTAAACCAAATCGAGTATATTTTTAAATAATAAACTGATTATCAGGTATATACTCAAACGATGTCGAGTATCACCTACCGCACAAAGAGACAAGTTCGAAAGGACTTGTCTCTTTGTGCGTATAGACAAGTCGCTGAAAATCTGTCAGAGACTATTGCGGAAGAAAATAAGGTATAATGGATGTGGTGAGGACGCTCGCCACCGCCCTTTCCGACAGCCTGAGAAAATGGGACGCCTGCATGCCGATTGTCCGCGGTACCGGGATTCCTGTTGAAATGCCAGACGAATTATAAATATTTCGTTATTTTTGTAGTATGAAACATATATTGTCATTTTTGTCCTTTGCGGCTCTCTATGTTGCACTATCCGTCTCGTGCAACAAAGAGGAACAGGCCGCACCGCAGGACACGCCTCTTCCTGTTTCCGGGAAGGTAGCCATGGAAATCAGCGCCGGAACGCCTTCCACGCGCGCCACTCTCAGGAATTTCCCCTCGGTAGAGTGGCAAAACTCCGACGCGATCGCAATCTGGGACGGACACGAGAAATGTGTCTTCACAATCAAAGCCGGCACCAACCAGGGCACGACCGCGACTTTCGAAGGCTCTGTTGCGGATGGTGCCACCTCGTTGAGCGCCATTTTCCCCGCTTCCGCTTTCAGCTCTTTCGACGGCGGCAGTTTCACGGCAACCGTTCCGGCCGTGCAGGTCGTGTCTGCCGGCAGCTGTAATGCATCCGGGGCAACGGTAGCCGTTGGCACAGTCGACAGCGGCAACCATATCCGGTTCATGAATGCCGTCGGCTTGCTCAAGTTCACCATCGGCAGCGAATTCGACGGCCAGATCCACTCTGTCACCCTGACCGGAGCCAACGGAGAAGCTGTCGCGGGCAAGGTGGTTATCAACGCAAGCACCGGCGCGGTCGAAAGCGTCGTCTCTCCCCAGGCCAGCATTTCGCTTGAGGCCGGCAGCGGAAAGAGCTTCCCCGCGGGAGACTATTACATCGCCGTGTTGCCCGTACAGTTCAGCAATGGCTTCTCACTGGAGTTCCAGAACCTGAGCGGTGTAAAGCTGACCAAGGCCACATCCTCCGGCATGAACCTGGGACGTGCCGGCGGCTTCAACCTCGGTGAGGTCACCTCCGGCATAGGGGAGTTCACCAAGCCCATTACCACCGCTGAGGAACTCCTTGACTGGAACAACAATACGGTGTTCAGCGCCGGCGATGTATATAAACTCGGCGCCGACATCGACATGAGCGGGAAAGAATGGAAACCCCGCTCCGACTTCGAGGGCACCTTCGACGGTCAGGGACACGCGATATACAATCTCCAGGTCACCACTTCCGAATACGTCGGATTCATCCGCAATACCAAGAACGGCGGTCAGGCCTGCATCAAGAACCTGATTATAGGTTCCAAGGACGGCTCAACCTGGGACGGAGTGAGCAGATTCACACATTCGGCGTCCAGCAACAACTACACATGGTACTACGCCGGCGTAATAGCCAAGACCATGGGCGCCACCAACCTTGAGAACATTATCAATTTCGCTGCTGTCGAAGTCGCATCCGACGCCACAAGCAAAACCCGCGTCGCCGGAATCTGCGGCAACATAGCCTCCACCGGCACGGTGAAGAACTGCATCAATTACGGAACTGTCACCAACAACGCCCCCAAAACCGGAGTCGCCTCCAGCAGCGACGGATCGACAGCTCCGGGAGGTATGGCCGGTATCGCGGCCCAGTGCGACGAGGCAGTCACCTTCGAGGGCTGCGTCAACTACGGCACCATCACCAACAACAATCCCGGCACCTTCCGTATCGGCGGTATCCTGGCCAACTCCAGTTACGCGAAGCTCGTCAAGGACTGCAAGAACTACGGCGACATCAAGCTGAACGCTACATATTCCGCCGGCGTCTTCTACGTGGGCGGTATCGTCGGATATGGCAAGAACCTCACGGTAAAGGACTGTACCAACTATGCTTCTTTCACCTGGAACACCTTCAACAACAGCACCCATGGCGGCGGAGTGTTCTCCGATATTGATGCCGGTGCCGTTGAGGGCTGCGTCAACGAAGGCTCACTCACGGTGGGCCAGGGAGGCACATATGCCAACTGGAGCAGTTTCGGAGGCGTGGCGGCGTCCATCTACAACGGCACCGTCATGGACGGATGCACCAACAACGGTCAGGTCGACGTGTATTTTGAGCAGACAGTTCGCACAGGTGGCGTTTGCGGAACCCTCAACAATGGCTGCACCCTTAAGAATTCCACCAACAATGCCAGCGTAAGCTGCACGGTGAATGTCGAAAACAACCGCTGGGTTGCCGTTGGCGGCGTGTGTGCCTTCCAGGAAAAAGGCAGCGGCAACAGCGTTCAGGGTTGTACCAATCTGGCCCCTGTATCGCTGGGTGGTGATTTCAAGCCCACTTCTGCTTCAGCCCACTCCAATGGCGCCAATGTCGGCGGCATACTCGGATTCGGATGCCTGAGTTTAAGCGTGAAAGACAACACCAACAAGGGCTCTGTCAGCGCAGTCAACAATTCCACGCCCGCAGTCAATGCCGGCGGAATAGTTGGCCATCTTATAACCGGCAGCGGCATCAGCTCTTCCGGCAACGTCAACGAAGGTTCTGTTAATGCAGACACGTCCGACAGCGCCTCCCCTTGTGCGGGCGGTGTCATCGGCCGCGCGGAAGTCGCTTCCTTCGTCGCATCTTCCGACAAGAATTCCGGAGCCGTCACTTGCGGCAACGCCACCAATGCCGGTTCGGTAGCCGGCGTCAACTCGGCCACGTTAAGCAATTGCGGGGCCGGCGGTTCGGTTTGCGGCGTCACCCTTGACTCTTCCAATTACTCTTCCTACGTGCAAGGCTCTTCAAGCACGGGTACGCACAATGGTTCAACTTTCTACAGCAAATGATTATGAAAAAGATTCTGTTATATAGCTCACTTTTGCTGGCAGCAGTTGCCTGCACCGAGAAAGTAACCCCGGAAGAAAATCCTTCAGAAGGCAAACTTGTACCCATCACGATTAGTGTCGGGAACGAGCAGATTGCAAAGGCCCAGCTTGATTTCCCCTCTGTCAAATGGGAAACCACCGACCATGTGGCAATATTTGACGGCACCGGCAAACGTGACTTCAGCGTCAGCAGTTGCGAGGGAAGTTCTGCTTCGCTCAGCGGCAGCATCTCCGACACTGCCACAGAACTGCTTGCAGTGTATCCATACTCGGCTGCGGATAATACTTCCGGCAGCTTGTTAAGCATCAGCGTCCCATCCGAGCAGACTCTGCCGCAGAATGCCTGCGCGGATCCTGCAGCCCTTGTTGCCGTGGCTTCTGCCGCCAGGGGCGCTACCATGCAGTTTAAAAACGTTGTCGGACTGCTCAAAGTCAGCGTGGACCGGGATGATGTCACCGAAATCGTCCTGGTTGCAGGCAGTGGCGAGGCAATCTCTGGAAAGGCCGTGGTGGACCCCTCGACAGGCGTTGTCAAGGAAGTCAGCGAAGCCGGGTCGAGGATATCGCTTAAGCCTTACGGGACTGTTTTTGCCCAGGGCGATTACTATATTCCGGTTCTTCCCGGGAAGCTGGCCTCAGGATTCAAGATCAGCGCTGTCACCTCCGACGGCACCAACGGAATGAGGACAACCACATCCGAGAATACCGTCCAGCGTAACGGAGCCCTTGCCAACATCATACTCGGCGACTTCAACTGGTCGACAACCATACTCGACTATGCCCAGCTCAAGGCCTGGGCCGCAAAGGGCAATGCTTCCGGCACGCTGGGTGCCGATATAGCCATCGGCTCCGACTGGACCCCGGCCGCCCTGGACGGCGCCACCCTTTATGGCAACGGGCATAAGTTGAGCGGCTTTGTCAAAGACGCCGTCAGCCAGGGTGAGTACGGTCTGTTCAGCAAGGTGGAAAACTGCACTTTCGAAGACATCGAGCTGACCGGATTCAACATCACAAGCACCGACCAGTTCCTCGGAGGACTGGCCGGAAGCGCCAAGAATTCCACGTTCACCAACTGTTCATTCGACGGAAAGCTGCAATGTACGGCAAAGGTTTCCTGGACCGGCAGGAGCAGCGTCACGGCGGACGCCAACAACTTCGGCGTGACCGGCGGATTTGTGGGCCTTTCCGACGGCTGCACCTTCGAAGGTTGCACGTACAGCGGAGTCCTTGCCTCTTTGGGTAAAGGCACTGGCGGCATTTGCGGCTTCTCAAAGGATACCCACATTAAAGACTGTACCACCGTCATCGGCTGCGAGGTCTATTGCTGCTACCACTGCGCCGGCCTCATTACAGGCGCGGTCATCGGCGATTCCGTGATTGAAGGATGCAGCGCCGAGGGCTTCGTCGGCTGCCTCGGATGGTTCACCGGCGGTATTGCTGGCTGGTTTGAAAACGGCCTGATCAAGAACTGCGTGGTAGGAAGCCATTCATACGTAAGCAGCACCCAGTACGACGTCGGCGGTATCGTTGGACATATGCAGACGATCAGCGGCGGTAAAGCCTCCGTCGACCGCTGTACCGTATACGCCAACGTACAAGGCCAGTACGATGTGGGCGGTATCGTCGGATACACCTGCCAGAAAGTTTCCGGCACACTTACGGTGACCAACTGCGCGTATCTGGACGGCGACCTCTACGCCACTGGCATCAACTCCAACTACTACTCGCTTGTCGGAGGAATTGCCGGATGGAACCAGAACACCAGCGGCAGCGTCATATTTGAGAACAACGTGGCCCGTCCGGGACTGATCAAGACGTCCAACAACCGCGAGAAACGCCTCACCGAGCCCGCCACATACACCTACAAGACTATCGGCGGTGCCGCAGGACTGCTGGGCTTCAGCAACGGAAGCGCCACCACCACCATGTCCAACTGCTACACCTCGATCACGAAGCCGGAGATACTCGTCTCCTACCAGAGCATCGATGCATTCGGGACCGTGTTCGTGAACTGGGGCGCCTTGTACGGAAAGACCAACACCGCACTGGTTTACGGCGCTGCATGCTACCGTGACTCCGACACCCGTTCAGGAGCCGGCGCCCCCGCTTCGACGAGCCTTGAGACCGGCATGAGCGTGCAGCAGATGACAGACGGCACCCTGCTCGCGAGCCTGAACGCCAACACCTCAAAGTGCACTGCGGCCGGCATCACTGCCGAGTCCTGGATAGCAGGGGATTACGGATACCCCGTTCCTGCCAGCGTGCTACCTGACCCGCATGAGAGGGATACAGAGACCAAGAGGGTGAGCGTATGCGGCGACTCCATATCCACCTTCTCCGGCTACATCCCGGCCTCGTACGCCTACCATTATCCCTGCCAGACCACGACCCACAGTTATTGTGAATGCGTGCGGAACGTTTCCCAGACTTATTGGTACCAGGTGATTTACGACTACATGAAGAATGCCCGCCTGGACCTCAACATGTCTTATTCAGGTTCCGCAGTGGCACGCAGCACCAATACCGACAAGAACTCCAACCACTGGTACACTCAGTGCTACACCCAGCGCTACCTGCGGCAGGGCGGTATAGGTGAACCGGATGTGATCCTGATCCACGGCGGCACCAACGACTGGGCCCACAACGACAACCGTCTCTATCCCGGCTCCGCTTTCTGCAAGGCTGCTGCAGCTCCGTCAGAAGCTGATATGGAAAGTATGTTCCAGACGGCCGACGCAGCTACGACCCGCGAAGAAATCGAGGCTCTCGACGACACCACTTTCTGCACCGCTTACATCAAGCTCCTGAAACTTTGGATTGAACGGTATCCCGGTGTCAAGATTGTCTGTATCATTGGTGACTATCTTTCCGAAGGCGTGGAGCAGAGCATACTCATGATTGCCTCGCATTACGGCGCCAAGTGCGTTGACCTGCTGCAGGTTAATGGTTTCAACGACCAGACATACATGCCCAAGCATGACTACAACGGAAGCAGCGGCTGCCATCCGGGCGTAGCGGCAATGAGTTTCATCGCCAACAAGATATACTCAGAGCTCGGCCCCTGGATGGAAAGCGGTTCCTACAACAAGAACGCCGAATCCGACTTCGAGCAGTTCAACATGCTTGAAAACTTCGCAATGTAAAGACAGGCATTAATGCTAAGCGCCGGCTCAGGTTATTGACCAGGGCCGGCGCTTTGCTTTACGCTCAATACCGCGCGCTACTGCACCTCGGGGGTGACTGTGGCGCCGACGGGAACGAGGCGGCAGTTGTCCACGTAATAGTAGCCGTAGAAGTCCCCGTCGCGGATAACGGGCTGCTCATCATACGGGGCCTGGATGTAAGCCAGGATGGAGTAACTGGTACCGTTCACCTCCACAGGAAGCTCCCGCGACAGGTGGATTTCGTTCAAGCCCTTCGACAGCTGATACGTTTTTCCGGCAATGGTGCCACTGTCTTCGTTTATCTTATAATGGGCTACGTTCTTGTAGGTATTCTCCCAGACATTAATGCCCGTTACATTCCTGGCATTTTCCGTAACATATACCGCAATCTTGTAAGGCTGGGCGATATAGGCATAGACGGACAGGTCCACGGAAAGGGTCTTGCCTTCGACGCTGGAAGACAGGCCTATGGAAGTCAGCGTCGGATAAACGTCATCCGATTCGGCTGCAAACACAGGAACCATAGTCTCCATCCGGCTCTTCACCTGTCGTCTGCCATCGAAGTAATAATAATAGTCGGGGTTTTTATTCTTGTACTGCGTGTGTTCTGTATGGCACTCGTTCCACCCATTGGTTGAGTCATAGAAGAGGCATACATATTCGAACAGGTCGCCGTACTCCGCCTTGTTTTCGGCAAGTTCGACCGGCCACGCTCCGGAATTGCAGTCGGTGGACATGTTGGCGAGAACCAGGTGGTGCCGCACGATGGACGGATAGTCCGCAAGCGGCTCGCCAGCGGCCTGAGTGACCGTAACGGGAACCGTTCCACCCTCGCTGGTGACGTTGATGGTTGCGGTCCTGGCGGCGCCATAATTGCGTTTGACCACGAAGGTGTGGGTGCACTTGTCGGAAACCGGATCGCCGGCTCCGCCCATATCAACCAGCCAGTCCTGGCCGCATGTGACAGTATATTCCTTGCCGCATTTCACGTCGAATTTAGCCTCGCCTCCGTACTTCGGAAGATCGATGCTGGTCGGAGTCACATCAGGTGCAGGAACTTTCCATTCGCAGCCGCTGTCGGCCTCCATCAGGGTCTTGAACACTCCCGGATTGAACTTAATGCCGTCGGAAGGAACAATGGAACGTTTGGCGGCGGATCCGTCAGCCTTTTCGAATTTTAAGTCGATGCCTCCCATCAAGGATGTAGAAGGAATCACGAAATAATATGCCTGTCCCGGAATGAAAGTGCCGCCCTGCGGAATCAGTTCCAAACTCTGATGGAGAGGGGCGTCCATCGCAGTTGTCATGCATCTGCCATCGGGATACACGCTGACATCCACCTTTACGCCGCCGAAATTGTCGTTTTTATATTTTGCGCCGCAGGTGACGGTAACCTTGGAAACATTCTCGCTGACCACCGAGAACTTGATGCCTCCGAATGGATATTTGAAGGAAAAGTGGTCATCCTGCGACCAGGCCATCGCCACCCAGCAGGAAGGGTCGAAGGTTCCCGGAATGCCCTGCTGGACATTGGGGAACGGGAGATTGGTGGTAAACCTGTTGATATAGCTGCTTGGCGGCTGGAAAGTGGACTGGTAACCTCCGTTCCTGCCGGAAACGTAAGGATAAATGGCAATGCGGTCAACTCCATCGTAACCCCAGAGTTCTTTCAGGTATGCTACGTAAGTGGACTGATCCTGGCCGTCGGGCACCACCGCCCTGAACCGGGTCGAGCAGGCGGGGGCTTCAAGCGTCGCCGCAAAGCGTTCGTTCCTGTCGATCAGGCTGCCGTCCTGCACGAGGAACACTCCGATTTCGTCGCCGGGATTCCAGTACATATTACCCGAGCCATCGCGTTCCATGCGGGTTTCGGGGGTGCCACAGTCGGCGGAAATGATAAATTCTTCACCGAACTCCGTAGCAGCGGGTACGGTTTCAACGTCCATTTTGCAGGAGGCGGCCGCAACCGACATCAGCGCAAGCGCTGCAAGTACTTGTTTTTTCATAACCTTTCCTCCTTTAAATCAACGGTTCATCGATAACGTTAGTCAACTCGCCTTCGGTCAGGCTGTCGCAAATCAAAAGGCAGGGAAGCAATTCCTCCACCTCGGCACATGGCTTGAGATACTTTTTTTCCATATATTGTTGTGATAATCGTCGGAAATAATACACAAGCTACAAATATATGGTTTTTTTCTCGGTAATCATATACCTGAGAAAGACTGGTTGCTTCCGGGCAATCCCGCAAATCCGGAAGGCTTTAAAGAAGATGGAGTTCTTGTGTATCTCCACTTTTTTTTCGACCTTTGTGAAACACTATTTATCAGCACCATGCGTATCCTTTTAAAGAACGGAAAGATTTACGACGGGACCGGCAGCGAAGCGTTTGCCGGGGACATCCTGGTCGAAGACGAGCGCATCGCCGCCGTCGCCCCTTCAATAACTGAAAGCGCCGACAGGGTCATCGACCTGAATGGCCTCAGCGTATCTTCAGGCTTCTTCGACGCCCATTCACATAATGACTGGTTCTGCATAAAGAAGGATACGTTCAAGTACTTTGAGCCCTTCATCCGCCAGGGCATCACATCCTTCGTGACGGGCAACTGCGGCCTGTCGGCGGTGGGCTTCGAGCCGGATACGCCCTACGTCGACAAGATCGGCGGAGGACTTTTCAAATACGGCGACGGCACCACAGGCGTATACCCCACGGTCAGGTCTTTCTTCGACGCAATCGACCGCAACAATCCCTGCAACATCGCCGTCCTTGTTGGCCATTGCTCGGCCCGTTCCAGCATGGCCGGCTGGGATGGCCGCGAACTCACGCCGGAGGAGAAAGAGCGCATGCTCGGCATCATGGAGCAGGGCCTGAAAGAAGGCGCCTGCGGCCTCTCCCTCGGAATGATGTACGAGCCCGGCCGATACACCAGCGTGGCCGAGACCGGCGAAGTGGCCCGTCTGGCGGAGAAATACGACCGCCCGCTGACAGTCCACGCAAGGGCCCTTTCGGCAATCACGATGGACTATCCCCTGTTCGGCAGGGCCCACAACCTCCGCGCGCTCGACGAACTGGTCGAAATCACCAAAGGCACCCGCCTCAAACTCCAGTACTCCCACGCCATTTTCGTGGGCACCGGCACGTTCAAGACCAAGGACGAACTGCACCGCATCCTGGATGACCTTCGCAAGGAAGGCTCCGATGTCTGGTTCGATATCTACAACGAGACAGTGGGAGTTTCCACCATGACCGTGTTCCTGCCCAGCTGGTTCCAGAGCCTGTCGCCGGAGGAGCGCCGCAAGCCCAAGAACAGGCTTCGCCTCGCCACCGTGTGCAACAACATGATACTCAAGATGCTGGGCTTCGGATGGAAAGATATCGTCATAGCCTACCTCGGCCCCGGGCTGAAACAGTACGAAGGCAAGAACGTCGCCCAGATTGCGAAGGAATGGAAGAAGTCCTGCTTCACCACGTACCTGGAGCTGGCCGAAATGTCCGGCTTCAAGGGCCGCGCCATCATGGGACCATACTCCACCCCCGAAATCATAGAATGGCAGTCAAAGCGCGACAACGTGCTTTATATGACCGATGCCTGGGTGGAGGAATCCGGCATCCAGAATCCCGCCATTTACGACTGCTTCCCCAAGTTCATCCGCTCCTCGCTGCTCGGCAAGGGCGACACCATGCCCAGCACGATACGCAAGATGACCGGTGCCGTCGCAGACCGCTTCGCCATCAAGGAGCGCGGCTACGTCAAGCC
>JAILIM010000012.1 GCA_024695285.1 Bacteroidales bacterium | reverse complement strand
TGAGCATCAGCGGTAAGCAGATGAAGCTGGACCAGCGCGCATTCCTGCTGCTGTACTCCGGCCGCGAGCTGACTTTCAACAAGCGTTAAAGCCAGCCGGCTACAGGGCCGTGTGATATTTGATCAGGCCCGAGATGGGCTCCGGCAGGAAGCCGCCCACCTTCACTCCTTCTTCTTCGCAGATGCGGATGAAGATATCCTTGCAAGCGTAAGCGAGACCTCCCACCACCCCCACAGGGTAGGTGGCGGTGTCGTATTTCTTGAGGGCCCTCACGATGAATGAGCGTAAATTCCCGTCCACCAGTCCCTTGATATAAGGGTTGTCGTAGTGCGACAGGATGAACGGAGCCAGGCTGCCGAGGAAGCCGGCGGGAGCCGCGCTGCGGTACACGTTCTGAACGATTCCCATGTAGGAAGCGTCGAACTTGCCTGCGAAGTCGTCGGCCACGTCCTGCGGAATCAGTCCCTTGATGAAGTCGGCCAGGAAGAGCTTGCCGAGCACCGCTCCGCCGCCCTCGTCGCCGATAATATATCCGCCCGAGCGCACCTTCTGGCTCACCGTGGAGCCGTCGTAGAAGCAGGTGTTGGAACCTGTGCCGATGATGGCCACGATGCCCTTCTCGCGCCCGCAGACGGCACGCGCCGCAGCGACGAGATCGTCGTTGATATCGATCTCTCCGACCTGAATCAATTCCCGAATGCGCCCTTCCAGCGTCTGCCGAACCTCTGGCGTGACGATGCCGGCGGTGTACAGGTAGAAGCCGTCCAGCGACGGGCGTCCGAACGCCTCGAGCGCGTTGGTGAGGGTTTCCAGATTGTGCTCCATCGACACGGTGGAGACGTTCATGCCGGGGAAGAGTTCCCTGCGGACTTCGCTGCCGTCGCCGGCAAGAAGGCGCCAGTCGCTCTTGGTGGCGCCGCTTTCTACCAGAATAATCATTTGCCTTGCTTGAATGCTTCGACGGCCTCGCGCACATGCCCGTAGCGGAGCAGGAGCGCCTTGGCCTCTTCATAATCGGTCATGCCGGTGGCGTCCATGATCATGCGGGTGCCGCGGTCGACCAGTTTCTTGTTGCTGAGCTGCATGTCCACCATCTTGCTTCCCTTCACATGCCCCAGGCGTATCATCGCGCAGGTGGAGATCATGTTGAGGATGAGCTTGGTGGCGGTGCCGGCCTTCATGCGGGTGCTGCCTGTCACGAATTCGGGACCCACCACCGCCACGATGGGGCACTCGGCGGCTTCGGCCACCGGCGAATTCTCGTTGCAGGTGATGCATCCGGTGAGGAGTCCGCGCTTGCGGGCCTCCTTCAGGGAACCTATCACGTACGGGGTGGTGCCGGATGCGGCGATGCCCACCACGGTGTCGTCGGGAGTGGGGTTGAAGGCGGCGACGTCGCTCCAGCCAAGCTGTGCGTCGTCCTCGGCGCCCTCCACCGCGGTGCGGATGGCTCCGTCGCCGCCGGCAATCAGGCCGATGAAGGCGTCGCGCACACCGTAGGTGGGAGGAATCTCGGATGCGTCCACTATGCCCAGGCGCCCGCTGGTGCCGGCTCCGGTATAGAATACGCGGCCACCGCGGCGCATGCGCTCCACTATGCCGTCCACTAATGTCTCTATCTGGGGGATGGCCTTGTTGACGGCCTCGGTAACGCCCCTGTCTTCGGAATTGATGCCGTGAAGCAGCTCCGAAGTGCTCATCTCGTCGAGATGGGCGTAATTGGAATCTTGTTCGGTTGTACGCATTGTCTTACACCTCGGGTGCGGTTGCAAACTCGTGCAGGAACCGCATGTCGTTTTCGAAATAATGACGGAGGTCGTTCACCCTCCACTTGAGCATGGCGATGCGCTCCAGACCCATCCCGAAGGCGAAGCCGCTGTAGCGCTTGGAGTCTATGCCGCTGGCCTCAAGCACGTTGGGATCCACCATGCCGCAGCCCAGGATCTCCAGCCAGCCGGTGCCCTTGCAGATGTTGCACCCCTTGCCGTGGCAGATGTTGCAGCTCACGTCAACCTCCGCCGAAGGCTCGGTGAAGGGGAAGTAGCTGGGACGCATGCGGATCTGGGTGTCGGGCCCGAACATCTCGCGTGCGAAGAGAAGGATGGCCTGCTTGAGGTCGGCGAAGGTCACGCCCTCGTCGATGTAGAGTCCCTCCACCTGGTGGAAGATGCAGTGGGCGCGGGCGCTGATGGCCTCGTTGCGGAACACGCGGCCCGGGCATATCACGCGGATGGGCACGTCCATCTTCTCCATTGTGCGCACCTGCACGCTGGAGGTGTGGGTGCGGAGGAGGAGCGGATTGAGATGCCCGGCGGACACGAAGAAGGTGTCCTGCATGTCGCGGGCGGGGTGGTTCGCAGGGAAGTTGAGGGCCTCGAATACATGGTAGTCGTCTTCGATCTCCGGGCCCTCGGCCACGTCGTACCCGAATTTGCGGAAGATGTCAACGATCTCCTGGCGCACGATGCTCACCGGGTGACGGCTGCCGAGCTCGAAGGGGTCGCCTGGCATGCTGAGGTCGGTTTTGGGGCCTTCGGAGGCGCCGGTGTCGGCGAGGCTGCTTTTGAACTCCTCGATGCGGGCCTGCGCCTGCTGCTTCAGTTCGTTGAGGGCCTTGCCGAACTCGGCCTTCTGGGCCTTGTCGATGGTGCGGAACTCGTCGAACAGGGCGGTGAGTTCGCCCTTTTTGCCGAGGAAGCGCACGCGGGCCTCTTCCACTTCCTTCTGGGTCTTGCACTTGAGCGCTTCAAGTTCACCCAGTATCCTGTCTATGTCTTCTCTTTTCATACGCTATTTGTTCTTCTTGGCGGCGCGCTTGTCACGCTGCTTCTTGTCGCGGGCGGCGCCCATCTTGAGATACTTGTTCCACTGCTCCTCGTTGAACACCTTGTGCAGGGAGTTGTACATCTGCTCCATCCACTTGTCCTGCACGTCGTAGAACAGGTCGGAGTTGGTCATCTTAGCGGCCGACATGGCGGCGAACTCGTCCTGGATGGCCTTGAAGTCGTGGGTGTAGATGCTGTCCACGTAGAAGATCTGCCAGTCCTCCAGGTCCAGCTGCTCGGCCAGACGGTCCACCTGCGCCTGGATGGCCTCGTAGAACTCCTTTTCCCTTTGTTCGGGCGTTTTGTTGTCCTGCGCGGCGCACAGCACCGGCAGCAGGAACAGCGCAATGATAACGATATACTTTCTCATATGAATTGCAAAGTTAGCAAAAAAGCCGTAAGTTTGTACTTATGAAAGCTTATCAACCTCTTCTTGCGCTCGCGGTGGCCGCGATGGCGCTCTCTTTCAGGGCCGACGCCTGTACCAACGTAATAGTTTCTCCCGGCGCCAGCGTCGACGGTTCCTCCATGGTTTCGTACGCCGCCGACTCCCACTGGCTCTTCGGCGAGCTGTATTTCCGCAAGGCCGGAAACTGGAAGCCGGGCTCCCGCCTGGCCATTTACGAATGGGATTCCAACAAGCCCCTGGGCGACATAGCGCAGGTCCCCAGTACCTTCCAGACGGTGGGCAACATGAACGTGCACCAGCTGATAATTGGCGAGACCACCTGGGGCGGCCGCGAGGAGCAGGTCGATACCAACGGAGTCATGGACTACGGTTCCCTCATCTATATAGCGCTCCAGCGTGCCTCCACGGCGCGCGAGGCCATCCAGGTGATAGTGGACCTGGCGAACGAATACGGCTACCCCTCCGAGGGCGAGAGCTTCAGCATCGCCGACCCCAAAGAGGCCTGGGTCATGGACCTGGTGGGCAAGGGCTCCGACAACAAGGGCATAGTTTGGGTGGCGCGCCGCGTACCCGACGGGTACATCTGCGCCCACGCCAACCAGTGCCGGATCACGCGCTTCCCCTGGAACGACCCCGAGAACTGCCTGTACGCCCCCGACGTGGCTGAATTCGCCCGCAGCAAGGGCTGGTACAGCGGTTCCGACGAGGACTTCAGCTTCCGCGACGCATACAACCCGCTCGACTTCGGCGGCGCCCGAGCCTGCGACGCCCGCGCCTGGGCGGCCTTCAATATCCTCTGCGACGGTCAGTTCACCTACGAGGAGAACGGCGCCGAGGTCACCCGCCCCGCCTCCGACTGGCTGGAGTACGCGATGGGCTACGACATGAAGGGCGAGATG
>JAILIM010000066.1 GCA_024695285.1 Bacteroidales bacterium | reverse complement strand
GTATCTTTGCATTCCATTCGAGCGCGGGTGGCGAAATGGTAGACGCGCTAGTTTCAGGAGCTAGTGTCAATTGCGACGTGTGAGTTCGACTCTCATCCCGCGCACAAAGAGATGATCTTCGGGTCATCTCTTTTCTTTTTTCCTTTGTCTCCGAAAATTTATAGGAGTTTTTGGATCTTTTGCTATCTTTGTCCTGACATTATCTTAAACCACTGAACAATGAAAGGAAAACACGCATCCGCGCTGCTGGTCGTTTTGGCGCTTCTTCTCCCGCTTTGCGCCCGGGCACAGTCTTTTACCTGGCCGATGGCCGGCAAATCCGCCGGCGAGAACATCCTCTGCCAGCCGCAAGGATTTGTCGGGTCCGAACAGAATCACAATTCCCTGTTCGTCGGAGGGGAGAAGGGAGATGCCGTCATCTGCCCTGCGGACGGAATCATCGTCAATGCCGGCCTCAGCTATTACGTCCGGCTGGACTATGTGGTCGGTTCGAACCTGGACGCCGGCTCCTGTTTCGACGACGCGCTTCCGAAAGTCAATTTCGGACCGGGTGTTGACATGAAGTATGCCGGCGGGTCCGTCACGGTGCGGATCGCGGACGGAAGGAGACTCACCCTGCACGGCATGACCGGCGACCGCCGTTTCAAGACCGGGCAGAAGATTGCTGCCGGAGATACCCTGGGATTCCTGGCCTATTCCTATAAAGGCTTCCGGACGCCGTCCCTGATGATCGACATTTCGACGCCGCAGGGCAAGGTCTCGGACCCGATGGCGCCGTTCGGCCTGAAGAGCACCTTCGTCGAGCCCTCGATGCTGACCCGCGAGAATCCGATGCCTGCGGAAAAGATCCGGGAAGACCTTGACGTGCTCAAGGAAGCCGTATGCGAACTCTATCCCTCGCTGGAGGACAAGCTCCCCGCGGCGGAGTTCCGCGCTTTCGTGGATTCGCTGAAAGCGACCGTCGACGGGCCGATGGACCCCGGGAGCGATTTCCGCTACCTGCTGCGCCAGGTCCTGAAGAAGATTCCGGACAGCCATGTCGCGCTGCAGCAGGACCCGATCCCGGACGGGCGTGAATACCTCTCGCCGGGCGTCTTCCTCTCGTATTGCGACGACACGCTCCGGGTCCTGCTGGCCGCCATGCCCCAATATGCGAAATACATCGGCAAGATCGTCACCCGCGTCAACGGCGAGCCGGCCGCGGACTATGCCGCGCGTGCGGTCGCCGCGATCGACGGCTATGACGGCCGGGTTGAGAGCATGATCCAGGAAGAGAACGTGATGCTGGGCCGGTATGGCGCCATGATCAACTGGTCCCAGGGGGCGAGCGCTTACGAGCTCGAATTCGCCGACGGGACGACGGCCACCGTGCCCTTCGTCGCGACGAACCGCTATCCCGGCACCGATACTTATCGCCGTATCTATTACTGGCGGATGACCAACAGGCGGATGACCGAGGCCGAAGCGCCCTATGAGACGCGGGTGCTGAACGATTCCACGGCCTATCTGGGCCTGAAGGAATTCTCCATGCTGGACACGCAGGTGGACGAAATTCGCCGTTTCCTGGGCTCCTGCCGGCAGCCGAACCTGATCGTGGACGTGCGCAACAATCCCGGCGGCGACGTGGAGGTGCTGGCGCGCCTGCTGGCCTGCCTGGCGGACGGCCCGATGGAGCGGCAGAAGGGCGGCTACGGACAGGTGACCAAGCCCGGTCCGTACGCCAGCTTCAAGTATAGCCTGAACCGTCCCGCGGAGGATATCCCCTTCCCGGAATTCGTGGAGGAGGGGGGACGCTGGATTTCTCGGGACACCCTGAATACCTGCGCGTCCGTGCAGCCCGATCCGGACTTCCATTATGGCGGGAAGGTGTATGTCCTGACCAACGCCTATTCCATCTCGGCGGCCACGCTGTTCCCGGCCGTCCTGGTCCGCAACCGCCGTGGCGTGACCGTAGGACGGGAGACGGGCACGACTTATCATAGTATGACGGCCCTGAAATTCGTCGACATCAGCCTTCCGAACACCCTCCAGCCGTTTACCCTGCCGCTGGTGAAGGAAGTCTTCGACGAGACGGTCTGCGAGCGCCTGCCGAAGGGGCGCGGCCTGCTGCCGGATTATCCGCTGCCGCTGACCTTCGGTGAAGTGACGCAGGGCGCGGACGGGCAGACGGACGTGATGCTGGAGTATGCACTCTCCCTGATCGCCGACGGCAAATACCTGAGCGCAGAGGACCCGTTCGCTGAATTTGACAAGGCGCCCGCGCCGGGCGGCAATTCCCGCCGGCTGCTCTTCGCGCTGGGCGCCGCGGTCCTGCTCGTGATTGCCGGCATACTCATCGGGAGGAAGCGGAAATAGGCCGCCGGCGCTGCTGCAGCCGGTTTTTCGTTGTCGCAAAAATACCTCTCAAAGCCCCGTTTCCAGCACGGAATCGGGGCTTTTGATGTTTATTTATTTAAAAATCATTCGCACGATTTTTAAAAGCCTTTTGGAAATTCCAATAATCAATCAAATTTATTTTCATCGGGGCCAAAGCATTTTAAAGGGAAGAGGCCGTATTGTGCGCGGTTGGTAAATATTCTATCTTTGGTAGTGCGGCAAAAAAGCAACTGACCACCTACTCTTTAAATAATAACCAATGAAAATGTTCAATCATCTGATGAAAGTGAGCGGTATCCTCGCGGTACTTTTCACTTTGGCGGGTGCCCATGCTATAACTTCTCCCCGGTCTGTTCTTTATTCTTCCATCGCCGCCTTGAAGGTCGGGTCGATCTGCAGGAAGAGGTGGTAGTAGGCCTTGTCTCCGAGTTTGGAGTAGCGGCCGACGAGGGCCTGCACCTGGGTCATGATGTATTGGCGGTCGGTCACCCATTCTTCCGGCTTGGGGACGAGACCGTCCTTGCTCCTGGCGAAGGCGAGGAACTGCCGCTCCAGGCCGGCCCGGTCGAGCCAGCCGAGCAGGCTGTCGTAGTCGTCGATCCGGGAGAGTTCGCGGCTGTGGGGGTCGAAGAAGGCGGAGGCGAAGCGCATCGCCGTGGCCTTGCGGTTGCTGGCGATGTAGAACTGTCCGGCGCGGGTGGTGTCGAC
>JAILIM010000026.1 GCA_024695285.1 Bacteroidales bacterium | reverse complement strand
TCTCACTTTCACCTATCTGAAGCTCGTCCTTCCCATGACCGTGAGCGGAATCGCTCCTGCAGAGGCGAAGATCGGCGACGAGGTTGTCATTTCCGGTGAGAATTTCGGCACCGATCCCAGTGCTGTCACCGTTCTCTTCGGAGAGGCTGTCGCAGAGATCAAGACCATCACCGAGACCGCTATCACCGTCGTCGTTCCTGAAGGGAATGGCGATGTTGCCGTTCTGGTGCTCAAGGGTGACGAGACTTCCGATCCTCAGATGTTCACTTATGTATTCGACCGCGAGGTTTTCGTCAGCGCCGTTTCACCCGTAATGGTGACCAAGGGCGACGAGATTACAGTGGAAGGCACAGGCTTTACGGATGACGTGGCTGACGTCACCGTGCTTGTGGGAGAAACCGAGGCCACCGTAACCGTTTCCGGCGAAGACGGCATCAAGTTCGACGTTCCCGCCGGCCTTGAGAGCCTCAAGGATTACGAGATCACAATCAAGGTAGCGGGTGCAGCGCCGGTTACCGCAGGTCTCGTCCGTTTCTATCAGGTTGCGAAATATCGTGTTGATTGCGTTGTAGGTAACTATACCACCGGCACTTCCAAAATTGAAGAAGGAATCGGCCTTTTGGCAAATATCCCTATTCCCGAAGGAATTGTTATCAATCCAGAAGGAACTGAACTTTGGATTACCAGCCGTGGAGGTTCCGGTGCGACTGGTCAGCACGGTGTTCACAGGGTAAGTCTTTCGAATTACGAGATGCATATCGTAGTTGATCAGAAAACAATCGGTAATGACAAATTCCCGTGGGGTGGTGACTTCAATTCGAAGGGAGATTATTATGTGGCGCTAAAGGGAAAGAATCTGATTGGCCGCTATGTGAATAGCACTTGGTCTGAATTCTCAATCTTCAATGCCGACAACACGGCAACTGCGATCAAGAGCCCGATGAATGTAATATTTGATGACTCCGACAATATGTACATCGCAAGTCGCGATACGAAATCGATTATTAAAATCTATGTGACGGAAGATAAGATTAACGAGGGAAAGATTGTTGGTTTTGATAAGGAATATGACCTTAATGGTATTCAGCCTTACACAATAGCTTTCAATCCGGACAAGACAAAGATTGTAGTCGGTACTAACGGAGGAAAGAAGATTCTTGTCATGGACCTTGCCAGTGGAGACATTACTACTGTTGCTGGTAATGGTACCGCCAACCCGACGACAGCAACCTTTGTAGATGGTGCACCTCTTGAAACTCCTATAGGGAATGTTACCGGTTTATACTGGGACAAAGATGGTTGCATCTATTTCAACGACTGGCATTCCTATACAGTCCGAGTTCTTATCCCCGGTGTTGGAAATGACTACACCAAGGGTATTATAAAGAC
Organism: Bacteroidales bacterium; assembly: GCA_024695285.1. The sequence goes on along the minus strand of JAILIM010000026.1, from coordinate 36,318 downwards.
CCTCGCGGGTATTCCTATGCAGTCTGGTCTTGCTGACGGAGCAGGGGCGGAAGCAAAGTTCGGTCAGCTTGGCCAACTTGTGAAGGATCCGAAGACCGGAAACATCTATGTTGCTGACGGCAACAAGCATCGCATCCGCAAGATTTCTGTCGTTGCAGAATAAACTATGAAAAGAATCCTGACACTCTGCACGTTTTTAGTGCTGTGTTTCAGTGCTGTGAGTTGGGGCGGCGAAAAGCCGCTCCGGCTCCTGTACTGGAATATCCAGAACGGAATGTGGTCGGGGCAGGAGGACAACTACAATGCCTTTGTCTCTTGGGTGAAGGAGCGCAGGCCGGACATCTGCGTCTGGTGCGAAGCCGAAACCATCTACAAGACAGGCACCGACAATAAACTGTCGGCGGAAGACCGTTATCTGGTGGGCGGGTGGAAGAAGCTCGCCCGCCGTTACGGTCACCGGTACATTTACGTGGGGGCGCACCGCGACAGTTATCCACAGGTGATAACATCGCGCTATCCAATCAAAAACATTTCCCGTATAACGGGCTCGGCACCCGATTCGATTATCGTTCACGGTGCCGCTTGGGCTAAACTCAGGGTAAGGGGTAAAACCCTGAACATAGTGACTCTTCACTCCAGCCCCATGTCCTGCGACTTTCGGCTTAAAACTGCTTCCAAGGAAGCGCAGAAAGCCGATGCTGCGAATCACGGCGGCGACAAATACCGCAGGAAAGAGATGGAATTGATATGTCGGAACACAATTCTTACCGATCCGAAGGCCTCTGATGGCTTATGGCTGATGATGGGCGACTTCAACTCCGTCTCACGAAAGGACAACGCATATTATTGTTACCCGACAGACGACCCCCGTTTCCTTACCCACGACTACATCCTCGATAACACGCCATACATCGATGTGGTGAAAGAAAAGCATCCGGACGGCTTCTTCAGGTCGGCCCAGAGCAACACCCGCATCGATTTCGTATACGCCACCCCGGCGTTTATGGATAGGGTGACCGGCGCGGATATCATCGAAGATAGTTACACAACTCCGGTGCGCAGCGCCGAAGTGCACAATTTTTTCCGTCCGTCGGATCATCTTCCTATCCTGGTAGATTTCTCTCTATGAAAACACACTATTTTGCAAAAGCCGCGATGATTCTTACTGCGGCGGCGTTGCTCGGAGTCGCCTGCCGGAAGCAGGAACCGGAAACAGTTCCCGCCGGCAAACAGCCGGAGACCGAGGACGCCTCTGCCGACAGTCTCAAGGCTTTCTTCGCAGAACCGGTGAACAGGACGGCCTTCATAGGCTCTGTCTATTCCTGGATGACGAACGACCGCATCCGGGTGGCCGCAGCCGAGGGAGGCACCATCGACTTCAAGTATTCAGGGCTGCCATCTGCCGGTGAGGTTACCTTCGTGAAGAACGAAGCTACGGCGAAAACAGTCCTGTTCGGTTCCGGCGGATTCGCCGTATATCCTTCGCTTGCCGAGGAGAACTGTGTTGTGGATGCCGGCACGATGACTTTGAACCTCAAGAACCGTTACGACTGGTCCGAAGGCAATATCGAGGCTCCGATGATCGCGAAGGTGCTCCCCGGGACACCGCTCAGCTTTACCAATATGTGCGGCCTGCTTTACGTGGAATACACCAACATCCCGGACGATGCGGCCCAGCTGAAGGTGATGACACCCGGCTATGAAACAACTTCAGCTCTTCCCGTCACCGGATGGGACGGGACTTTCTCTTCCGATAAACCTTATCTTCAGGCCCGTTCCGGTTCGACCGGCCTTGTAAAGGTGGACTTCATCGCAGGTTCTTCATCGGAAAAAGCATTCTATGTTCCGCTCCCGGTCGGCCCCGGTGCGGAGCACCTTTACCCGACCGTTTACGTCTGCCTGGCAAATTCCGCCGGTACAGCAATTCCCGGCACGGTTCGCACGGCAACGAACCTCAATATAGAGCGGAGCACAATCAAGCCCATGCCTTCGGTCGGGGTTCCAAGTCAATACTCCGTTACAACCATCATGGGCAAGAAGAATCGCGCCACCGCAGCAGCTTCCAAGGCTGGCGGCAGTTATTCCGAGGCGATTCTGGGATGCCCCCGCGGCATGGGCTGGATCAATCCGGGCCACACCGCATTCGTCCTCGACCAGAACCAGAGCGTCCGCGTCTGGGATCTGGACGCCAAGACAGTGTCGGCTCCTTATACCTTCGGTGTCTCGTCTTCTGTGCCTTGGAAAGGCGCTTACAAAGACGGTCTTATTTATTTTGCGGACAAGGCACAGGGCATGGTGTACACGTTCGATGTGTCAACCTCTGTGTTCACGAACGTCAGGAGCGGCTATTCGGGCAAGAGCCCGGTGGATGTGAAGTTCGATCCGGAGGGCAACGCCTATCTGGCCGTCTGGGACAACTATGCGATTTACCGTTTCGAAGGTGGCGATTTCTCCGCAGAGCCCTCGGTAACCTACAGTTTCTCCGGCAAGAGACCGATGAGCATTGCCTTCGACCCCTATGGTGACATGATCGTCACAACTAACGGCGGACAGGTCATAAGGGTGAATACCGTCTCCGGCGAACAGGAGGTGATAGCGGGAACGCTTGGAGCCAACACCATGTCCGACGGCACTTCCGGCCGGCCCCGCACCGCCAAGTTTACCAACAACCTCAACGCCATCGCCATCACTTCGGGCGGCGCGATATACGTGGCCGACCATTACCGTCTCCGCAAGATTGTCCCGGGTCCGACCGGCTATGTCGACGCTGTCGTGTCCACGGTTGCCGGCTCTTCCCAGGCGACCGCCCGTTCCGAAACCGACGCTGTGGGCACTTCCGCCACTTTCCGCAACATCGGCGGACTTATGCTGAGCACCGATGAATCGATACTTTATGTGACCGAACAGGAAAGCGGATTGGTGCGTGAAGTGTTCCTTGGAAACGCAGATGCCGGCATTGCGCCAAAGGCGCGCATGAAGGCGGCAACTTTCAATATCCGCTTCATTACGGGTAATGATACCGGCGACAGGGCATGGGAGGTCCGCAAGACCAAGGTCGCGCGTTTGATTCAGGACTATGGTTTCGATGTGATCGGCTTCCAGGAATCCACTTCAGACCAGAGAACTTATCTCAAGTCTCAGTTGTCCGCTTACTCTTTCCAGGAATCAGGATACGAAGAACCATGCATCGCATGGAAGAGTTCCCGTTTTACCAAACTCGACTGGGGCCAGTTCTGGCTGAGTCCGAATCCGGACACTCCGAATTCGAAACCTGGCTCGCCGTGGATAGACGTTACCATTCCGCGCAGCCGCATCTGCATCTGGGTCAAGCTGCGCGACACTCAGACAGGCAACACCCTGCTGTTTATGAATACGCACCTCGAGGTGTACTCGTCCGGCATTGCCGGAACCGGCGGCCTTACTCAGGATGAGCTCGAGGAGCGCTGTGTGACCGTGAGGGACAAATCGGCCGAACTCATAATTGCAAGGGCCGGCTCTCTCAGCGGTGGCAGCATTCCGACAATCCTGGTCGGTGATATGAACAGCGCCACCACCGAATCTGGAAACGAGCGATTCAAAGCTTTCTTCTCAGATGTATACTACGACGACCTTCTTGTTGATACAGGATGGAAATACGGTCCCATTGCCACTTATAACGCCTGGACCGATACTGACGAACAGGCGGCCAAATGGTATCACCGCATGGACGACGTGTATTTCAAATGGGGCTTCAAGCCTCTTTCGTACCGTGTGATACGGCGCAATTACGACGACGTGATGCCTTCCGACCACTGGCCGGTAACAGTAGATTTTATCATAAATTAACAAACTATAAATCAATACTTTATTATTATGGAAAACAAAAACTATCAGGCCCCTCTGTCAGAGGAAATACTGTTCAGGACAGGGGGTATCGTATGTGCTTCTGACCTTCCTACGGACGCCGGTTCCGGTCTGGAAGAATGGGAAACCTTAGGTTCTGGCTCATGGGATTAAAGGAGGAAAAGGAAATGAAAAAGATTATTGTTTTTTCTGTGGCCATAGCCGCTGTTTCCCTTCTTGCATCCTGCGCCAGGGAGGACTACGTCCCCGACAATGCCGGGAACAGCCGTTCCGGCAAAGTCCAAACTCTCACCGCCTGCTTCGCTCCCGGTGAAACCAGAACTTTCTTCGACGGAAGCACCTTCAAATGGAAAGCTACGGACGCTATTTATGTCCGCAGTTCCAACGCTACAAACGGTTATTCTGAATTTACCAACGACACCGGCGACACGGCAGATGAAGTCACTTTCGTGAATGGTTCGGAAGATGTAATAACCAAAGGCAATACCTCGTTTGCATATTATCCCGCAGTCTCCGGAACAAAAATCGAAGACAATACGCTAAAACCGGTACTGAACAGCAACTATACCTGGTCCGAAGGCAATGTCCAGGCGCCGATGCTGGCCAAGGTTGAAGACGGCACCCCGATGCAGTTCAAACATCTGGGCGGCGTGTTGAAGGTTACTTATAAGAACATACCTCCCAAGGCTCAAAAGCTTGTCGTGAAGGCTCCTGTCGTCGATGCTGATCTTCTGGCTGCCGGAAAGAATACTTATAAGATCTGCCAGACCATGAATATGACCCACAACTGGACCGCGGACAGTGGATTCGGCCTCGAGACCCCGTATCTCCAGGCCTACGACCACAGCGGTGATTATTCCATCACGGTCAATATCAGTTCTGCGACTCCCGCACAGAGGACGTCCGATGACGGTGTTACCGTGTATATCCCCCTCCCGGTCGGTCCCAATGTAGTGGCAGGAAAGAATGTTTACCCGAAACTGAATATCTGGCTTGCTTTCGCAGACAACACCGTAGTTCCCGGTTCCCTGCGCAGCGCGACCAACGTAGAGATTAAGAGGGCGGCCATCAAGCCGATGGATCCCATAGTGTTGACGAAGTACACAACCGAATCAATCATTACCGGATTGGGCAGGACTCCCCACGATATTATCAGATTATCAGACGAACAGTTTGTTGTTACAGGTGAGCAGTATCATGTGTATTTCCTGAATGTGAATGCGAATACTGCTACACAGAGCGCAACAAACTCCAGTTCCAAGTATCCTCAGTACCCCTATGGCGTGTGTTATGCCGGCGGCAATCTTTATATAGCAAATAAGGTAGGTTCCACCGGAAACGGCATTTACAAGTATGATATGTCAACTCAGATATACTCCATAATAGCAAGTGGTTATAATCAGCCTATGCAAATAAAGGAATATAATGGAAGTATCTACTTGCTGTGTCGCGGAGATGGAAGCTCTGCAGGAAAGATTTACGTGTTCCCCGACGGAGTGCCTGGAGAGGTGGCTTCGGAAGAATACGCCGATTTCAGCGGCATTGCATCCACGGGTTATGCATGGCCTCTTTCATTTGCATTCGACACGGATGGATCGATGGTAGTTGCAGTTTCGGCTTCCAGCGGAAGCCCGAGCGAATGCTTTAAACTATATAGGGTGGCATCTAAAGGTGCTAGTCCGGTTGCCATATTTGGTAGTGGAGTGAAACCTGGGAACTATGCTGCAATGGCTGACGGCTCATCCTCTGCAGCATCATTCGCACCTGATATTCAAGATATCGAATTTGACGGCTCCGGCAATCTGTATATTGCAGACCAGTATGCATTAAGGAAACTCGTCCGTGGTGCAGTTGGATTGGGAGATGGTACAATAGTAACCCTTACTGAAAGCGGAGTTTTACCACGAGTAGATGGTTTGGCGCTTGACAGTACTTATTCTCACGTCTACATTTCCAATAAATCCAGCAAATGTATTTACAAAGTTACTATTGAATAATTCAACTCCCAACGGTTGAAAACTTTTCCCTGCGCCCGGCTTTCAAAACCGGGCGCTTTTAATTATCTTTGTAAAACCATGGCAACATTCGTACACCTCCACGTCCACACCCAGTACTCCATCCTCGACGGGCTTTCCAACATCGAAAAGCTCTTCATGAGGGCGGAGGAACTTCATATGCCCGGCCTGGCCATCACCGACCACGGCAACATGTACGGCGTAAAGGAGTTCTACGACACTGCCAAGAAACATCCGGGCGTCAAGCCCATCTTCGGCTGTGAGGTCTATGTGACGCGGCACTACGACCACACGCTCAAGGACCCGCAGCACAAAAAATACTATCACCTGATCCTTCTGGCCAAGAACGACACGGGCTACCACAACCTCATGAAGCTCGTCTCGCTCGGCCACATCGAGGGTTTCTACTACAAGCCCCGCATTGACCACGCCCTGCTCGAGAAGTACCACGAAGGCCTCATCTGCAGCAGCGCCTGCATAGCCGGAGAGATACCGCAGGACCTCCTCGGCATCGACGGCACCCCGGAAGACGCCGACACGGCGGTAGAGTGGTTCAAGGGCATCTTCGGGGAAGACTACTACCTCGAGGTGATGCTGCACCGCAGCACCGTGGAAGGCCTGCCGCCCAAGGCCCAGGCCGACATGGAAACCCTCTACCAGAGGCAGAAGGCCTACACCGAGGCCATTTTCGAACTCGCCGCCCGCCACGGGGTGAAGGTCATAGCCACCAACGACGTGCACTTCGTACGCCGCGAGGACGGCCCTGCGCACGACCGCCTCATCTGCCTTACCACCAACGCCAACGTGAGCGACCCCGATCGTCTTCGCTACACACAGCAGGAGTACCTCAAGAGCGAGGACGAGATGGCCGCCCTTTTCCCCACGCATCCCGAAGCCCTGGCCAACACGCTTGAGATTCTGGACAAGGTGGAAAAGATAGAGATAGACCGCGGCCACGTGCTGCCGCGCTTCGAGATTCCGGCCGACTTCATGGCGGACATCGAGGCCCACAGGCAGAAGTACGCCGAGGTGCTGGAGGAAGGCCGTTACGAGGAGCACCGCGACCACGACGGCAACGTGATTGGCCGCGAGGAACGCGGTGAGGAATTCCGTAACTCAGTGGCCTATCTCTGCCATCTGGTCTACCAGGGAGCGGAGAAGCGCTACGGAAGTCCGCTCCGTGCCGATGTGGCCGAAAAGCTCGATTTCGAGCTGAAGACCATCTCCCGCATGGGCTTCCCCGACTACTTCCTCATAGTACAGGACTTCATCAACTGGGCGAAGAACCACGGCATAGCCGTAGGCCCGGGGCGTGGCTCCGCTGCGGGAAGCGTGGTGGCCTACTGCCTGCGCATCACCAACCTCGACCCCCTCAAGTACGGCCTCCTCTTCGAACGCTTCCTCAATCCGGAACGTATCAGCATGCCTGATATCGACATCGACTTCGACGACGAGGGCCGCTACCGCGTGATACAGTACGTGCAGGAGCGCTACGGAACCGACCACATCTCCCATGTGATTACCTTCGGCACCATGGCCGCAAAAGGCTCCATAAAGGACGTGGCGCGCATCTACCAGCTGCCGCTAAGCGAGTCTGACCGCCTCTCGAAGATGGTGCCCGACCGTTCGTTCGAAGTGAAGGAGAACGGCACGACGGTGGAAAAGAAGCCCACCCTCGCCAACTGCATAAAGTATCTGCCTGAGCTCAAGCACGAGTACGAGGAAGGGTCCGACCTGGTGAAAGAAGTGCTTAACTACGCCCTGCAGCTCGAAGGCTGCGTGCGCCAGACCGGCATCCACGCCTGCGCAATGATAATAGGCCGCGGCAACCTCACCGACTACATCCCCATCTCGCTCGGCACCGACGCCGGCACCAAGCAGGAGGTATGGGTGAGTCAGTACGAAGGCTCGCAGATAGAGGACGTGGGTATGCTCAAGATGGACTTCCTCGGCCTCAAGACGCTCAGCATCATAGGCCGCTGCCTGGCCCTGGTGAAGAAGCGCTTCGGCCGCGACATCGACATAGAGGCCATCCCCATCGACGACCCCAATGTGTACGAGCTCTACGGCCGCGGCGACACCAAGAGCGTGTTCCAGTTTGAATCCAAGGGCATGAGGGAGTGGCTCATGAAGCTCCGCCCCCAGCGCTTCGAGGACCTCATCGCTATGAACGCCCTCTACCGTCCGGGCCCGATGGACTACATCCCCGACTTCGTAGCCCGAAAGAACGACCCCTCGCAGATACGTTTCGACCTTCCCGAGATGGAGGGCATACTTCAGGAGACCTACGGCGTCACCGTCTACCAGGAGCAGGTGATGCAGATCTCCCGCGAGGTGGCGGGTTTCTCCCGCGGCAAGGCCGACAAGCTCCGCAAGGCCATGGGAAAGAAGAAGAAAGACGTGCTCGACGGCCTCAAAAGCGACTTCATGAAGGGAGCGCTCGAGCGCGGCCACGACGAGAAAACCCTCGAAAAGGTGTGGTCCGACTGGGAGGCCTTCGCAAAGTACGCCTTCAACAAGAGCCACGCCGCCTGCTATGCCTGGGTAAGCTACCAGACCGCCTGGCTCAAGGCTCACTACCTCTCGGAGTTCCAGGCCTCCAACCTCACCCAGCAGGCCTCCGACATGACCGAGATGAAGGAGATCATGGCCGATTGCAAGCGCTCCGGAATCAAGGTTCTCAACCCCGATGCCAACGAGTCGGAGCGCGACTTCTCCGTGAACGCGAAGGGCGACATCCGCTTCGGCTTCAGCGGCCTCAAGGGCTTCGGCAGCAACACCACCGACTCCATCATCGCGGAGCGGGAGGCAAACGGCCCCTTCGCCGACGTTTTCGACTTCATGGAACGCCTTTCCGGAGCCGTCAACCGCAAATCCCTGGAGACCCTCGTCTGCGCCGGAGTGTTCGATTCGTTCGGATACAAGCGCAGCCAGTTCTTCACCCCCTGCGCGTCGGGCGAGCTCTTCATCGACGAGTTGGTGCACTACGCCGAGCTCTACAGGAACGACACCATCTCAGGCGGCGCATCGCTCTTCGGGGATATGGAAGAGATGAAACCCCAGCGCCCGGAGATGCCCGCGGCCGTGGGAGAAGAGGACCTGCTGGACCGTCTGCAGAAGGAGAAGGAGTATGTGGGAATGTACCTGAGCGCCCATCCGCTCGACCGCTACGCCTTCGAGATAGAGAATTTCACCACGCATAAGCTGGTGGAGCTGCCCGCCGCCATCGAGGAGGCAGGTGCGAAGAAGCAGACCTCGCGCGCCAGCATAGCGGGTATAGTCACGGACGTCAAGAAGATCACCACCAAGAACGGCAAGCCCGGAGCCCGCATCACCCTCGAGGACTACAGCGGCGCCTACGAGCTTGCCCTCTTCGGCCAGGACTACGAGAACTACCTTCCCTACATGGAGCTCCATTCGCAGCTCTACATCGAAGGGGAGATAGCCCCGCGCTTCTTCCTCAAGCCCGACGAGATTGCCGCCGGCAAGACGGTGAACTACACCTTCAAGATAAAGAGGATAAACATGCTCGGAAACATCTCCGAGCAGATGGTGAAGAGCTTCGCCGTCAACCTCGACACCGCCTCGCTCTCCAAGGACTTCCGTTCCCAGCTGGAGAAGATACTCAAGGAGTTCCCAGGCAAGACCCCGCTGGCCGTCAACCTCTTCGACGCGGCCACCGGCTACCGCATCGAGATGAAGAGCAAGAAGTTCTGCATCAGCGTGTGTGAAGGCTTCCTCCTGGCCCTCGAACATCTGGGAGTAAGCTATTCAGTACTGAAATAGCTGCGGTCAAGCAATAAAAAACGGGGCGGCCTTCCGGTCGCCCCGCTTTCGTTTTCCGGCGCATTGCTGCGCCTTAACCCCGAACCTTACTTCTTCGCAGCCTTCTTTTTGAGGGCGGCGACGGTGGAGTCGTACATAATCGGGGTACCGATCATGATGGAAGCGTAGGTTCCGATCACCACGCCGAGGCACAGGGCCACGGACAGTCCGCGAATGCTTTCACCGCCGAAGAAGGCGATTGCGAGCATCGGGAGGAGGGTGGATACGGAGGTGTTCACCGTACGGGTAAGGGTGGCGTTGAGTGCCGCGTTGGTCATGTCCTTGATCTCTCCGTTCGGATGCAGTGTGCGCATCTCGCGGATACGGTCGAATATAACCACGTTGTCATTGATTGCATAACCGATGATGGTCAGGATTGCCGCAATGAAGGTCTGGTCAACGTCGAGGTTGAACGGCAGGATTCCGCTGAACAGCGAGAAGAAGCCGATGATGATGATTGCCGTGTGGGCCAGCGAAACGACGCCGCCAAGACCCCAGGTCCAGCCGCGGAACCTTATGGCTATGTAGCCGAAGATTGCGATGAGGGCCAGGATGACGGCGATGATGGCGTCGCGCCTCATGTCGGAAGCTATGCTTGCGCCAACCTTGTCGGACGAGATGATACCGTTCGGGTTGTCCAGCGTGCTGGTGAACTCGGCCAGGCTCATCTCCTCTACGAAGAAGCCCTTGAGGGCGCTGTAGAGCATGCCCTCGATTTCGGCGTCAACGGCGGAGTCGTCCTCGTTCACCTTGTAGGAGGTGGTGATCTTCATCTGGGAGTCGCCGCCGAACTGCTTCACCTCCACAGAGGCGGTGATTCCGTTCTCTGCAGCGGCTGCGTTGAACACGTCGTTCACGCTTGCGCGCACATCCTCGGCTGTGACACTCTGGTCGAAGCGCACCACGTAGGTGCGGCCGCCGGTGAAGTCGACACCATAGGTGAAGCCCTTGACGGCGATACTGCCGATGGCTACCAGGATGAGAGCTCCGGAGATGATGTAGGAGTACTTGCGCCCGCCGACGAAGTCAATGTTGGTGTTCTTGAGGAAGCTCGCGCTCCACTTCCTTTCAAACTCGATGCTCTTGCCCTTTGCGATGCGGGCTTCGAATATGAGCCTGGTGATGAAGATGGAGGTGATCACCGAAGTGATGATACCGATGATGAGGGTGGTTGCAAAGCCCTTCACCGGACCGGAACCGAAGGCGAACAGGATGAGACCGGTGATAAGGGTGGTGAGCTGGCCGTCGATAATTGCCGAATAGGCGTTGCGATAACCGTCAGCCACAGCCTTGCCCAGGCCCTTGCCTGCCTTGAGTTCTTCCTTGATACGCTCGTAGATAATCACGTTCGCGTCCACTGCCATACCCAGCGTCAGCACCAGACCGGCGATGCCCGGCAGGGTGAGCACTGCGCCGAAGCTCGCGAGGGTTCCGAAGAGGAGCACCACGTTGGTGAGCAGGGCCACGTCGGCAGCCAGACCTGCGCCCTTGTAGAAGAGCAGCATGTAAAGCAGCACGAGGATGAAGCCGATGATGAAGGAGATCATACCGTCCTTGATGGACTTCGCACCCAGCGACGGGCCTACCACCTGCTCCTGAACGATTGTTGCAGGGGCGGGGAGTTTACCCGACTTGAGCACGTTGGTAAGGTCGGTCGCCTCTTCTACGGAGAAGTTTCCGGTGATGGAGGAGGAACCGCCACTGATCTCGGTCTGCACGGTGGGATAGGAATACACGGTGCCGTCGAGCACGATGGCCACCTGCTTTCCGATGTTGTCCTTGGTGAGGTGTGCCCAGATGTTGGCGCCCTCTGCGTTCATGGTCATGGACACGCCGGGATATCCGCCGCGGCCGTTGTCATAGGAGACGCGGGCGTCGGTAACTGCGCTGCCGTCCAGGGGAGCCTGTCCGTCGCGGCTGTCGGCCTTGATGGCTACCAGCTCATAGATGTTGTCGTTCTGCAGGTAGGAGGCGGGCTTTACGCTCCACATGGGCCTGAATTCCGCCGGGAAGATGTCGCGTACCTGCGGCATGGCCAGATACCTGTTCACAAGTGCGGTATCCTTTATGGCGGCGTAGCCTATGCAGGCGTTACCGCGGGCCTGTGAGGGCTGCAGCACTGCGAAGAGGGGGTTGGCCTTGCGATAGGCGGCAAGGTCTTCCTCGCTCTCGGCGGCATTGGCCTCGATCTCCTCGGAAACGAGATCCTTCTTGGCTGCGGGGGCGGCGTCCTCGTCTGCTGCGAGCAGGTTCGCGAGCAGCTGGTTGGCCTCGGCGAGATAAGGATATATCTCGGCGTTGTCGAAGGTTGTCCAGAACTCGAGGGATGCGGTTCCCTGGAGCAGCTTGCGCACGCGCTCAGGCTCCTTCACGCCCGGGAGTTCGACCAGGATGCGACCGGTGTTTCCGAGCTTCTGGATGCTGGGCTGGGTGACGCCGAAGCGGTCGATACGGTTGCGCAGCACGTTGAACGAGTTGGCAACTGCGCTCTCGGCCTCTTCCTTGATAACGGAAAGGACTTCGTCGTCGGTGCTTTCCGGCTTGATGCGGTCCCTCATCTCGTAGGTACCGAACACCTGGGAAAGCCTCTGGCCGCCGGAGACCTCTTTCCACGCCTCTGCGAAGAGAGTGATGTAGTCGCTCTGCGAATTCACGCTGCGGGCCTTGGCGAGCTCGAGGGCCTTATTGAACTCGGGGGTGTTGTTGTTGCCGGAAAGTGCGCGGACGAGGTCCTGGAGCTGAACCTGCAGCATGACGTTCATACCGCCCTTGAGGTCCAGACCAAGGTTGATTTCCTTGCTGCGGACTTCCTTGTAAGTGTAGCCGAAGTAAACCTTCTCGCTCATGAGAGAGTCGGTGAAGAACCTTTCGGCATCCTTCTTCACGGAATCCAGATAGAAAGCCCTGTCCGCTTCGGGAACGCGGGCGAAAGCGGCACTCTGCTCGGTGAGGTCCACCATCTTCTCGCCGGCCTTCTTGGCCTTGTTGCCCTGGAGGGCCGAGACAAGGGTGAAAGACAGCTGCCAGAGGCAGGCCAGGATGAGCAGTATCGCTACAAATCTGATAGCACCTTTGCTTTGCATGTTGTTATAGTTTTTAGTTACTTTTCGTGAATAGCCCGCAAAGATAAGCAAATCTTGTCGGTTTTCAAGCCTAAAATAAAATATATGTGACAAAATACTTAAATTTGCAATCCCGATGACGCATTTTCTGGTCATACTCAGCCTGCTTTCAGGGCTTTCAGGAGGGGTGGCAGCCGCAGCTGCACCCAACTCCGGGGTGGGTGTTTTCGCTGACGCTGCTGCGGGTGCCGTGTGCTCCATCGCCGACACCGCCGGGGTGTTTGCCGTGCCTCTCTCGGAGGCCGAAATCCTCTGCATAGAGGCCGAGGATCAGCGGGTTGCCTGCGAGTTCACCGCCGCCCTGGAAAGCTACCGCAAGGCATTGGCCCTCACCACCGATTCCCTCCGCCGGGTGCGGCTCGATTCGCTGCAGACCCTCTGCCGGAACGGGGCCGCGATGGCGCAGTTCTGTTTCCGCCCGAAGGTTGCGGCCCGCAAACGTTTCGGCGCCGGTGAGTTCCTCGGGCACATGCCCATTTCGGCGGCCCAGCGCGAACGTCTTGCCCTTACCCCGGTCGACACCCTCATGCTCTCGGATTCCACCCGTATCGCAGCCTTTTTCCCTATAGAGAACGACGGTTATGTGTACTTCTCTTCACGGGAGCTTTATGGCATGGGAGGGAGCGACCTCTACCGCTGTGAGCGTATTCCCGGAAGTTCTTTCGTAGGTGAACCCGAAAATCTTGGCTTCCCTTACAGTTCTCCGGCCGACGACTTCGTGCTCGCCCAGAGCCCCGACGGGATATTCACCGTCTTCGCTTCCAACCGTGGCTGCGGCCCCGACGAGGTTTATCTCTATGCGCTTGTAAGCGAGGCCGTTCCGGTGAGGAGTGCGGTTCCGGAAGGAGCGGCCCTGAGGGCTCTCTGCGAACTGGTTCCCGCTTCCGAAGCACCCGTTTCAGCTGTTCAGCGCAAAGCCCTGGACGCCTATCGCCGCGCATCCGCTGAATGCACCCGCCAACAGGACACCCTTACCCGGCACAACCGCGAGCTGGATGCCCTGAGACGCCGTTACACCGTTGCGTCCGGAGCTGAAAAACAGTTCCTCGGTTCAGAGATTTCACGTATGGAAGTAGGGCTGCCGGCGTTGCGCAAAAAGCACATCGCCGCGATGTCGCGCCTCAGCGAGGCCGAAGCGGAGTGCCGCCGCCAGGGAGTCTCCCCGGAGTCCTCCGTACCCATTTGGGAATTCTAAGTGTATTCTCAGTGTGCCAGACGTCCCATTTTTCGGGACGTTAGGATCAAAATCGCCCGTTTTTGTGCCAGACGTCCCAAATTCCGGGACGTTAGGCACAGTAGCGCAAGTCAGGTACGGTTGCGATAGCCAGGTACAGAGCTCTTTTGTTAGGCGCAGTTGCTCTACCCGCGTTAACGCTACGGTTGCTCCACTGCGTTAGCTGCGGATGACCTATCGTTAGCTATAGTCGATCTTTCCAGGTTTCTCACCGGGCATTACGCCTTTCTACCGGAATCTGCTATGAGCGTAGCCACGGCAGTGCAGAAGGCCGGGCTGTCCAAAAGCTGGCGGTTGGAAAGATGCAGCCTCCAGCACCAGTGATTGTCGGGATTGGCCGGGTCGTTGATTCTCTCGGCTTTCGGATCCGCCGCGCGTAACTGCCCGTCCAGAGAGAGCCAGTCCTGGATGGGGAATATCGCCAGCATGCTTTGCGAGTTGAGGTGCCCGGCCAGGATCTCGCGGCACTGAAGCGGGTCTTTGTCGGCAGTTCCGCCCTGCAGGCGCAGGCCCTCCATGTCGTGCGATGAGGTGGCGCATACGCTGAGCCGCGGCCACTCGCGCCCCTTGTCCAGGCAGGCCATCTCGAGCGAGAGTATCTTCTGGGAATCCATTACCTCGTTCACGCAGGAGGGCACCATTCCCAGGTCTTCGCCGCAGGCCAGCATCCCGGTCGCCCCCAGCAGGTGCGGGAGTTTGCGCAGCGCGCCATACTTCCAGAACACCTCGTGCCGATGGAAGAAGAAATCGTTCCACATACTGTCGAAACGTTCCTTCTGCCATGGTTCCAGCGAAGAGGTGTCCGGCGAAATCAGCGGGTGGAACCAGCCTTTCCGGCGGGGGTCTTCAAGGAACAGCCCGTCCAGGGGCAGCCCTGTGTCAGTTATCTCCTGTCTGCTGTACGGCAGCGCGGGGTTGAAGTGCCCGAGCCGTCCGCCCTTATACTGCTGCGGTATCTCCCAGATGCGGAAGAATCCGAGTATGTGGTCGATACGGAAGGCGTCGAAGTACTCCGCCATCTTGCGCAGGCGCCGCTTCCACCAGGCATAGCCGTCGCGCGCCATCGCATCCCAGTTGTAAGTGGGGAAGCCCCAGTTCTGCCCTTCGGCGCTGAAGAAATCCGGCGGCGCTCCGGCGTTGGAGTCGAGGTTGAAGAGTTTCGGGGCTGCGGCTGCATCGGCACTGTCGCGTCCTACTCCTATTGGGAGGTCACCTTTCAGGCAGATGCCCTTCGAATGGAGGTATTCCACCGCCGCCGAGAGTTGTTTGTGAAGATGCCACTGCGTCCAGCGGTAGAATTTGGGGTTACCGGTCGCGTCGGTTCTGTCCGACCCGGCTTTGCCGCCTCCCTTCGCTTGCGCGGCAGCCGCACTCTTCCCGCCGTCCGCACCCTCTCGCTTTGCACGGAACTCAGCGTAGCCGTCGAGCCACTCCGCGTTTTCGACTGTGAACTCCCTGAACTCCCGCGAAGCACAGTCCTTGCTGCCACGGTCGGCGAAAGCCTTGCGCAAGTACTTGTCTTTCAACGCCGCCACCCTTGGGTAATCCACCGTCGGCAGGGCGTTCAGCTCTGCCTGAAGGCGACGGTACTCCTCGTCCGGCTCCACCCCGACCGAAGGCAGATGAACGTATATCGGATGCAGAGCGAACGCCGAAACGGGGTTGTACGGATAACTGTCACTCCATGCGCCGCAGCGGGTGGTGTCGTTTATCGGCAGCAGCTGGATGATGCACTGCCCCGTACGGGCGGCCCAGTCGGCAAAGCCCGGCAGGTCGGTGAATTCCCCTATCCCGAAGTCGTCGTCTCCACGAAGGGCCCAAACCGGCACAGCCGTACCTGCGCCTCTGAACCCCGGACGGTCGAACATCTCTACCGAATGCTTCCTCGGGAACGGGCAGCCGGGAACCGGACAGTCGTTCCAGGAGTCGCGGATCTCGACAGTTGCACCGCCTTTCCCGGTAGCGCGCCTGCCGTCCGCCGCACCAGCCTCGCCGTCAACGCACACTGCCTCTTCCGAACCCCGCCTATGATGCTCCCACTCCGTACGCGCAACCAGGTCTCCCTGCATCAGCACGTAAGTGTAGTCTTCCAGCAGCGAGGCCGGGCAGTTGCGTATGCTCACACTCCAGATGTTGCCCGCACCCCAGGCCATTGGGTACGACTTGTCACCGGCGACAAGGCAGAGCCTCTCGCCCCAGCGGGTGAAGTACTCAACGGAAAAACGGACTGTCATTTGGCGGCTATCTCTAAACGCAGCGCACGCCGCCCGGCAAGGCAACGCGCGCTCAACTCTCTATTCATTTTTTCGCAGGTCCAGCTGCAGTTCGTCCAGCTGCTTCTGGTCGATGATGCCGGGCGCGCCGAGCATGATGTCCTTGCCCTGGTTGTTCTTCGGGAAGGCTATGTAGTCGCGAATCGAATCGCTGCCGCCGAAGAGAGAGCACACACGGTCGAGACCGAAGGCCAGGCCTCCGTGGGGAGGTGCCCCGTAGCGGAAGGCGTTGATGAGGAAGCCGAACTTGCGCTCCGCCTCTTCCTTGCCTATGCCGATAATCTGGAACATGCGCTCCTGGTCTTTTGGATTGTATATGCGGATGCTGCCGCCGCCCAGCTCGGTGCCGTTGAGCACGAAGTCGTAGGCATTGGCGCAGACCTTCAGGATGTCTTCCGGCCTGTCGGAGTAGTAGTATTGCAGATGCTCGGGCTTGGGAGCCGTGAACGGGTGATGCAGGGCATCCCACTTGTTCTCCTCGTCGTTCCACTCGAATAGCGGGAAGTCGGTGAGCCAGAGGGGAGCGAAGACGTCGGGTTTGCGAAGACCGAGACGGTTGCCGAGTTCGATGCGGAGCTGGCCCAGACGGGTCTGCGTCTTGCGCTTGTCGCCGCAGAGAATGAGGATGAGGTCGCCCTTCTTCGCTTCTGCGGCCTCGGCGATCTTCAACAGGTCCTCCGGGCCGAAGAACTTGTCGACCGAGCTCTTCACGGAGCCGTCTTCATTCAGGCGTATGGTCACCATGCCGGCGGCGCCCACCTGCGGACGCTTCACCCATTCGGTGAGTTCGTCGGTCTGCTTGCGCGACCAGGCTGCCGCTCCGGGAACCGCGATGGCGCCTACGTATTTTGAATTGTCGAACACCCCGAATTCGTGGCCCTGGGCCAGGGCGGTCACCTCGTGAAGGAGCATACCGTAACGGATGTCGGGCTTGTCGGAACCGTATTTGTCCATGCCGTCGAACCAGCTCATGCGCGGAATTGGGTTGGGGATATCCACGTTCAGCACCTTCTTGAAGAGGTGGCGCATAAGGCCTTCGAACATATTCAGAACATCCTCCTGCTGAACGAAGGACATCTCGCAGTCGATCTGGGTGAACTCCGGCTGACGGTCGGCGCGTAGGTCCTCGTCGCGGAAGCACTTCACTATCTGGAAGTAGCGGTCCATGCCGGCCACCATGAGGCTCTGCTTGAGGGTCTGGGGGCTCTGCGGGAGGGCGTAGAAGGTACCGGGATTCATGCGGGAAGGAACCACGAAGTCGCGCGCGCCCTCGGGGGTGGAGTTGATGAGGAAGGGGGTCTCGATCTCCAGGAAGTCGTGCGCATCGAGATACTCGCGAGTCTCGTGACAGATGCGGTGACGCAGCTGCAGGGCCTTCTGCAGGGGGTTCCTGCGGAGGTCGAGGTAGCGGTACTTGGCACGGAGGTCTTCGCCGCCGTCGGAGTTGTCCTCGATTGTGAAGGGAGGAGTGAGGCTGGCGTTGAGAACCTTGATGGAGTCCAGTTTGATTTCGATATCGCCTGTTGGCATCTTGGGGTTCTTGCTGGCGCGCTCCACCACGGTGCCTACCGCCTGGATCACAAACTCGCGTCCGAGTCCGTTAGCCGCGTCGACAAGCTCTGCCGGAGCATCCGCCTCCACCACCAGCTGGGTGATGCCGTAACGGTCGCGGAGGTCGATGAAGGTCATTCCGCCCAGCTTGCGCGAGCGCTGCACCCATCCTGCCAATGTAACTTTCTTTCCTGCGTCTGAAATGCGGAGTTCCCCGCATGTATGGTCACGAAACATTTAGAAGCTGTTTTAAAATGGTTCCTTAGATTTTTACAACTGCAAATTTAGCAAATAATCTTCACAGTTAAGCCGCCCCGGCCGCGGAGGACCTGATTTTGCGTTAACCATTTATTTGTATATATTTGCATAATTAGATGCTATCGACAAACGATTAACTCATTTATTTATAAACTTATGAAAAGATTATTTGTATTGGCCGTCGCTGCACTTACGCTGTTTGCAGCGGTATCCTGCAACCCCGAAGGCAGTTCCGAAGGAGAAGGAAACGCCAAAGCTACGGACATCGTAGGGCACTGGAACATCTTCCACGAAGACGGGGAAGAAGACATTGTGATTAACGCCAACGGCACACTTTCCGGTGGTTTCATTGGGGAAGGCACCTGGTCCTTGAAGGACGGAGTGCTGACCATTAAATCGAAGGACTATGAGGGCCAGGATCTCACGTCTTGGTACAAAGTCGACCTTCTCTACGAAAAATCAGTCCTTGTGCTGCGTTGGGATCAGCCCGCCACGGACGAACAGGGCCACAACCTTGGCACAAACAACGGAGAGGGTGAGGTTTACTTCTTCTTCCGCGACGGAAAGGCCAAAGCCAATGACATCAAAGACATTCAGGGAAAATGGTATTGGTTCATGCAGAGGGACGAGAGCTTCGTCCGCGGGTCCATCACCGTCAAGGGCACTGACGCTGATGTCATAATAGCCGTATGGGGCGAGCGTTACAAAGGAACAGCCGAATATAAGGACGGACGTATCAAGGTAAACGTGACGTCCTGTTACACTTCCAGGTATGACAACAAGGACTATGTGACTCTTGAAGAGTACCAGGCCCACCCGGAAAACGCTCCGTGGCTTGACGTCACGAACAACAGTGAAGAGTATTCCATGTCCAACATCCCGATTGACTGGCCTTTCATAGCAAACGGCAAAGAGGCATACTGCATACTTGCAAATTTGCCGGCAGTGTTTATTCTCCAGAAGTAGGGTCCACTTACATTTTGGCGTGTTTACGTAAGTAGCCCCCAGTTTGAACCGGGGGCTACTTACGTTTTGAGCCGTTTTTGTGAGTGGGTACTACTCCGTTACCTCCCACACTTCTCCGGTGCGGTCGATGTAGAGGATGCCGGAGAGATGGTCGACTTCGTGCTGGAAGATGCGGGCCACGTTGCCGCGCAGCCCCGGGATCGACAGGCAGCCTTCACGCGCTTTCAATCCTACTATCGCCAATGCATTCTTCCGCTGCGGCGCTATATGGAGTAGAAACAAGATATGTGAATCAAGCAGTACGGAATAATACGGATAAGTTTCCACAGCTGTATATGTTCGAATTGAATACTAATGAGTTGCGCGATTTGCGATCAAAATTTTTGACCGCAAAAGTGTTAAGTTGGAGAAACAATAGCCTTTGGCGGCCAAATCGTCAGTCGCGACTGATGAATTAGATTTTGAAGTCACAAATTGTGACCTTGAAAGAAACGGCTCACCTTTCACTGGAGGTGGACCTAACACGAAAACGCGAGAAAACGTGTTAAGCCCCCACCCTAAAACCCGGGGGTGAACACGTTTGTGGCAGATTTCGTGTTAACCCTCAAAGGGATTGGATGGCAATATGATTATTAATGCGTTACGTGATTTGCGGTGCAAAAATTCCTCCACAAATGGATGGTTGATGAACCGCAAATCATTGAAGATATTGCTGATTTTAAACTGCATGACAAAAAAGCGACACCTCTTCAATCTAAGAGATGACAGGAGCTTTTTGTAAACACTTATACTATTGAAGTATTCGCCTCCACTCCATAAGTGGTATTTCAAGATCCAGATTCTTAAGAATCATAATAGAATCTGTACGTTCAATTATTCGATAACTGCCTTCAAGCAGTACTTCAAAAGCATCGTTATAGTAGTCGGTGAAATAGTGCTCCATCATCCACTTCCCCTTCTTCACGTCCTCATTGGTCGGGAAATCTCTCTTCCATTGAGCGACGGCCTGCTTCTTGTAATCGCCGTAGTCAGATAGTTCCCGTGTGCTGTACGGCTCATCCAGCCAGGCTATGACTGATATCGTAGGCTTTCCAACTTGTTTAACAACGAGAGTAGAATCACTCTGAGAAACACTGACGCCGACTTTCTTGCTACCTTTCACAAGGAAATAGTAGCCACCTGTTGCGCGGAATGTGTCCCAGAATTGGCTACCTTCACCGTATGAGACAGCCTGCATGCGGCGGACAAGCGAGAGTTCCGCATGCCCGCCGCCTTTAGGCGTTATCGTTACAACGAGTTCAGTACCCTCATTACCATCATATACCAACCATTTGCCGGTTATGCTCTGAGTGACGGCCGGCATGGATAGCAATAATGACGCAGAGAGGAATAATAGTCGTTTCAATAAAATAATTGCAGAACAGGTTACTATAACTCAAAGATAACCTTGATAGCATAAACAAATACAATCAACTTTAAAAGAGAATCAGCCATATATGCGCCGGTCGCACTGGCGGCACTCTTCAAAGCTTCCACAACACCTTTTTTATTGGTGAGTTCAAGCAAAAAGGCCAATAGAAAGGGAATAATGGCCAAGGCAACGACAAATATCAAAACGATTAATCCGGTCGATTCAACTTCAGAAGAACCCGCAATGATACCAAGGCCGATGATGGACCCTATCGTTGTGCCTATGGATGCTTTTTTGCTATATTCGTGCAATTTCTTGACTAGTTTGACAAGAACTTTGGAAGCAATCATACTGGCTATTGCCAAGGCTAAGACAATGGCAAACGTTCCCCAACTAACATCAATCTCTAAAGCCAGGATTGCGACCAGCAATGCTAATACTACCGCAATTGGACCGGGTACCTTATTGACAAAGCACCCCAGCAGTCCAAGTGCTAACAAAAGGGCAAGAAGCGCCCACCATACAAATGTCATCATAATATAAAATAGGGTTAGTAATTATTTTAGCATACCTCCAAGAGTCTTCAATAATTCGCCTTCAGCCTCAACAATAACCTTCACATCGTCAATTGTTTCAGACAAATCATCATCTATCGTACTTGACTCTCGCCCTTTTGCTATCTGCTTTAGTTCTATTCCATAGAGCAAAAGGCCAACGGTCTTATCATAGATTGATTTGGCTTCTTCATAAGAAAAATGATGATAGCCATATGTCTTACAAGTAATAGTAGCTTCATCTCCCAAATCCTCTAGCATTAAGGCTTCCAGATCATCCTCATCTATGTCTAATGATTCAATCTCTACATCACTGCCGTTGATGAGTACTCCGGAGATATTGGTCAATTCCTGCTCATATTTGTATTTGTCTTTGATGTTATCATAACTGGATTTATTTGCCAGTGTGATTTTTGCGCGGACTTCCCATCCGTCCTTAGTATTCACTAAGTTGAGTTTGTATGTATCTCCTGCAACTTTGAAAAGAGCGGCGTGTTTCCCTTTTAAAGAAATTGTAGATGCGGATAGGGTTTTGGATTCTTCTTGTGGAGTGACATGCGATTTCTTTTTGGAGGAGCTTTCAGAACAGGAGCAAGCACAAACAAGTAAAGAGCAGAAGATAAGAAGTATATAATTCTTCATTTCTATTTTTTTTACAGCGGTGATTATTAGACATCACTGATGGGTTTTATTGCCCCATCATAACCTCTGACATAGAAGCTGTGAGTTTAAGGGAGATTTCATTATAACGCTGCAACTGCTGTGCATTGAGCTCGCCATCGAGCGCCTCATAACGCTCCGCAAACTTTGCGGCTTGATAAGATAGTTTTTGCAATTCAACTAAGACGGACACGTCACCTTCAATCGACTTCTTGTACAGTTTCTTATAGCTTTTAGCATACGAATTAACGAATTTCTCGTAATCATCAAGGAATTTATCGATGTTACCACCTTTCCCTTTCGACTTGTTCGAAGAGATAGATGAGAAAGACAATGAATTTTCAGCCTTCTCATATTCGTAATCATATTCGCCATTATCACATTTAATCGCATTCAGATAATAATGTGTATCATCGGTCAGAGTGATATACCAGCATTTTTTATCTTTCTGATACTTGCGGGCTTTAACGGTTGGGGTGGGATGGTCGATAAAATAGTTGGAAAGAACCACTGTGGCAATAGAGTCTAATGTCTCTTCGGATGCTGTAATCATGTTTGCCGGGGTCCCAATAACATGATTAAAGACGTATTGAACGGTAACAGAGTCATCTTTTACCAGATCAGTTGAATTCATTAGAGAAATGCCATCCACGTCGCCCAAGGCATCTATAAATGCTTTTATTTGTCTCTCCTTATGTTTTCCATAGGGTCTTGCTTTTCTGGCAAGACGTTCCGCCTTGGCAGCCATTGCATCACATTGTTCTCCATCATCATAAATATTGATGATATAACTATAATCACCAGTCCTCTTATAATTATTCAGTCTGGTCATTATTTCTTGTTCCCATTTCTTTGCCTTCGCCGCCAATTCTTTGGCTTCTTTGGCTTCTGGATTGGCTTCGGCCGCCATGTCGTCTAACATGGAGGACAAGAGAGTCGCCTCAGCTTGCAATTCTTCCTCTAGTCCATCCTCACGAACAACGCGTGCAAAATCGTTGACGATGTATTTTTCTACAGGTGATGAGCAAGCTGCCATCAATGCGCATAGCGCAAATATTGATAATCTCTTCATAGTCGTAATTATTACTTAATCTTTGATAAAAACAAGTAACATAAGAGTTCCGCCACAAAGATACTCACCTGTCGCCGGAAGGCAAGTAGTCTTTTTATGTCTTTTTGGAAATAGGATTATTGCAGATCCTTCAGCTTCTTCTGGAACTCCTCGTTCAGTTCTGCCTGGATCTTGGTGTTGCGCTGGAGGATGTAGTCGCGAAGCGCCGGGCGGACGGCCTCGGGCGCGGCGTCGGGGATGGTGTAGTTCACCTCTTTCTGGCTTTCGACAAAGCCCAGCCATGCGTCGACCGCCTCCTGTTGGGTGCCCGCGTTGCGCAGAGCCTGCCGGAAGGTCGGAACGGCCCGGGAATACACCGCCTCCACACTGTCCTTGGCGTCCTTCAGCTCACGGGCTTCCCGGGACTTCTCTTCCACAGCCCTAGCCACCCATATGTACGGCAGGACAATTACGGCAGCCGCAAAAACAGCAAGCGCCGCTTTCCACGGCAGGCCCCGTCTCTTCCAGGCCCTTTTGAGCGCCACGACGGAAGGATAGCGCCGGTCCGGTTCGGTCCGGAGGCATTTTTGGGAGAGTTTGCGGTACTGCCCCGGAAAAACGTCCTGCATGAGGCGGCCAAGAGAGTAGATGTCGCTTCGGGCGTCCACCCTGCCGCCTGCCAGCAGCTCAGGAGAGGCGTAGCTGCGGGTTCCGCCGAGGCCCCGCTGAATGCTGCCGTCGTCGTCGGCAAAGCCGAAATCTATCAGTTTGAGGGCGTTGCCGCTTCGGGAGACAAGGACGTTCTCGGGCTTCAGGTCGTTATGGATCACCCCCTTGGCGTGGAGATACCCGACTGCCGACAGCAGCTCTTCGAAGATGCGGCGGCGCTCTTTAAGGCCCGGCTTTTCGGCCAGCCACTCCCCGAGCGTGCGCCCGTCGACGAACTCCTGCACTATGCAGGGGCCGACCGGAGACTCCTCCTCCCAGGTGAAGACATATGCGAGCGACGGATGCGAAAGCCCCGCCGAGAGCTCATACTCCCGCTTGAGGAGTTCCAGCCCCCTGGCGCCGCCGGCCGTCTTGAGCACGAAGCGCTTTCCGGCCTTTTCGGCCAGATAGAGCCGCCCCTCCCTAACGACGGAAACGACCGTGTAGCTGCCGTCCGACAGGCTGGGGGTCACTTCCCGCAGGGTTTCACTGATGATTTCTGACATAAAAAGACATTGCCGCACAAAGATATTGTTTTTATCTTTGTCACGCAATGTCAGTTTCAGTCAATACTCCGGAAATCGCCGCCCTGCGCTCCCGCGTGGAGTCGGTCTTCGGCCAGCCAGTGCAGACCCACAACGGCTTCATCGCCCTGGTCGATGCGGTTGAGGCGGCGCTTCGCGAGCATTTGTCGGAGAGCACCCTGGAGCGCCTGTGGGGCTATTCAACCCGAGGCGCCGAGGCCGTGTCGCTGCGGACTCTGGATGTGCTCGCCCGTTATGCAGGTGCTGAATCCTGGAAAGATTTCTGCGCCATTCTCAAGGCGCTTTCCCCGGTGGAATCGGAAGAGTTTTCCGGCGAGTCGCTCGTGTCGTCGCGCCTGGAGCCGGGTGCGCGCCTGCAGCTGGGCTGGCTCCCCGACCGGCTGGTTACCGTTACCTACATCGGGCAGAACCGTTTCGTTGTTGAGGAATCACTGAATTCCAGCCTCAAACCGGGCGACAGTTTCGAATGCCTGCAGCTCCAGGCCGGCCGCCCCCTCTATCTCGACCGTTTCCGCCGTGCGGGTTCAAATGCCGAGACCCGCTACGTCGCCGGCGAGCGTTCCGGCCTCACTTCGATAAAGATTCTGTAATCCCGGGGGAGACCTAACACGAAAACACGGGAAAACGTGTTCACCCCCAGGTCCCGAGGTGGGGGGCTAACACGTTTTGGGCCCAAATCGTGTTAGGTCCCAAGAGCCCCCGGCTACTCCGCCACTTCCCAAACTTCTCCGGTGCGGTCGGTGTAGAGGATGCCGGAGAGATGGTCGACTTCGTGCTGGAAGATGCGGGCCACATAGCCGGAGACGACCTCGCGGCGGACCGGAAGCGCCGAGGAACTCGTCGCACCTTCCGAAGAGGCCCCGGCGCTCACCGAAGAGGCTCTCGCAGAAGCAATCCCCGACGCGTCTCCGGAGGTAGCGCCCGAAACGGCCAGCGCTCCCAGGTCGACATAACTCACTGCCGCGAACCCGGCACGCGCCACGTTGCCGCGCAGTCCGGGGATCGACAGGCAGCCCTCGCGCCCGACAATCGTCTCGCCCCAAAGCGAATCTATCTGCACGTTGGCGTAGGCTTCGAAGGGCTCTCCTGGCAGGTCGAGACGGCACACGACGATGAGCCGGCGGTTAAGCCCCACCTGCGGAGCGGCGATGCCAACGCCATCCTGCGAGGGGTCCTGGACGGTGTATTTCATCTTGGCCACCAGCTCCGCGAACTCTGAGCTGAGCAAATCTGCCGCGGTAAAATCGACGCTCTCCGCACGCAGCACGGCCAGGTCGGAAGAATCGCAGACCGTCAGCACCCGCATCAGCGAATCACTTCCGGTAATCAACACCTTCTCGGCGCGAGTCAGGCCGCCACCGACAGAACTACGGCCGCGAACCACTGTCACCACCACGGCCACCGCAATAGCCACCACAAGCACTCCGGCAATTATGCCGGAAACTCTCGACCGGCCTTTTCGGCCTGTATTGCAACAATCCGACATCGCCCTACTCCCTTTCCCCCAGCCGCTTCCAGGCCAGCTCTTCATACTTTGTTCCCGGACGGCCGTAATTGGCGTACGGATGTATGCTGATGCCTCCGCGGGGCGTAAAGAAGCCCGTGACCTCGATGTAGCGCGGGTCCATCAGCGCAATCAAATCTTTCATGATGGTGTTCACGCAGTCCTCATGGAAGTCGCCGTGATTGCGGAAACTCAGTATGTAGAGTTTGAGGCTCTTGCTCTCCACCATACGTTTGTCGGGGATGTAGCTGATGCGGATTTCAGCGAAGTCCGGCTGCCCTGTGATGGGACAGAGGGATGTGAATTCCGGGCAGTTGAAGCGCACCCAGTAGTCGTTCTCCTGATGGCGGTTCTCGAAAGCCTCGAGCACCTCGGGGGCGTAATCCATGCGGTAAACGGTCTTGGCGCCAAGGGCCTTCAGACCTTCTTCCTTGCGTTCCATATTATTCTATGTCTTTGATTTTAAACGGATTGTAAGAGATGCCGGTGTCGAAAACATCCATGCCTTCGGAGAGCTTAAGCCGGCGGACCAGCGCTGCGGTGACAGGCAGGATCACTATCTCATAAAGCACTTTGAAACTCACCTGTACCAGCATCATTCCGGCGAGCACCTTCCAGGGCGTGCCGAAAAACGCTATGGGCATGAACACAAGCGAATCGCAGAACTCGCCGGCAAGCGAGCTGACGATGGCCCTCCAGCCGAAGCCACGTCCTCCGGAAGCCACCTTCATCTTGCTGAGCACCAGTGCATTGAGGGTGCTGCCTACGAGGAAGGCCAGAAGCGATCCGACCACCACACGCGGCGCCATGCTGAAAACAAAGCCGAAGTGCTCCCCTCCCTGCCAGAAGGAAGCCGCCGGGAGCCACACCGCTATCTGCCCGAAAACAACCACGAAAAAGTTCATGAGAAAGGCCATCCATATGACCATCCTCGCCTTGCGGTAGCCGTACACCTCGGTGAAGCAGTCGTTCAGGATGTATGATATGGGGAAGATGAGGACGGCGCACGGCAGCGCAATCTTCGAACCGATTGCGAAGACCTTGGTGGCCAACAGATTGCTTGTGATCAGACAGACCGTGAAGAGCACGGCCAGCAACACGAACGTTGCCGAAAACTGGGGTTTCTTTTGCATAAAAGCAGTTTTTATAGTGGTACCTGTTACACTTGATTCGGCCGGTCGCGCGACGGACCCTGCGCCGGATCTCGCCGCAAAGATAGCAAAAGACTTCGCAATTTGTTAAATTATCGGACAATAATAAACCACACAGGATGAAAAGACTACTGATTCCCGTTCTCGCCCTGATCGCCCTCTCGGCCTCCTGCGCCCGGCAGGAGTACGACATATCGGAAGGCGTGAACAAGGAGGTTACCCTCTTCGAAAACGTGATATCCGCCCCGATCGGCGGCAAGGTGCCCTACACCAACTGGCAACTCCAGTCCGCGAACAAGGTTGTCACCGTCGGCCTTACCTACGACCTGTAGGAAAAAGGGTTATTAAAGCTTGTAATACAGGCTCAGTATCCACGCGAAGGTTCGTCGGGGAACGATGGCCTTTACCCAAACGGATAGTTTCTGGACGAACGACGCTATGATGATGTTGTAGGGAGGCCGTTTGGCCTTGACTATCTTAGCGATTTTTCCGGCCAGGTAGTCCGGTTTGAGGCCGCTCAGTTCGTCGTGCTCGATGCTGGCTAGGCTGCGCGCATAACCGGGATAGGCAGCGGCCACTTCGGGCCCCGACACGCTCTTGCGCTGTGCGGTGAAACCAGTGGAGAAGTCTCCGGGTTCTACTACGGTTACGAAGATGCCTGTGCCGCGGAGTTCCAGCCGAAGGGCCTCGCAGTAGCCCTCGATGGCATATTTGCTTGCCGAATAGAGGCCCTGGTAGGGCAGGCCCATGAGGCCGCCTATCGAACTGAAGCAGATAATCCTGCCTCCTCCGGCCGAACGCATCGCCGGCACTACGAAGTGCAGGAAATTCACCATGCCCATCCAGTTCACGTCCATCTGGCGGCGGGCGTCCTCAAGGGAGCAGAACTCCAGCGGACCGCCTATGCCCATGCCGGCGTTGTTGATGAACACGTCGATCCGGCCCTCGGCCTCCAGCACCTGCTTCACCGCGGCCTCTGCCTGGGCGGCGTCGGTCACCTCGCACTGGATGTAAGTCACGCCGGGCAGGCGTTCGGATTCCTTGCGGAAGGTTCCGTAAACCTTATGCCCTTCGGCCGAAAGCTTTTCGGCCATGGCCCTTCCGAAGCCGGAAGTGATGCCTGTAATGAGTATTGTCATGCCTTTTCAGATACTTTTTTCGCCAGTTCTATGAATGCCAGGGAGTCCGGGCCCGTGCCCAGGGCGACGGGCTCGCCCGTGTCTCCGCTTTCGCGTATGCCCTGCACCAGGGGGATCTGCGAGAGCAGCGGAATCCCGAGCCTTTCGGCCATGGCCGCACCTCCGTCGCGTCCGAAGATGAAGTACTTCTCGTCGGGATGCTCGGCCGGGGTGAACCAGGCCATGTTCTCCACCAGTCCGAGTATGGGCCGCTTCACCGACTCGCTGCGGAACATGTCGGCGGCCTTTTCCACATCGGCCAGGGCCACATTCTGCGGGGTGGTTACCATCACCGCGCTCTCGATGCCTATGTCCTGCACCAGCGAGATGTGTATGTCGCCCGTTCCCGGGGGCATGTCCACCAGAAGAAAGTCGAGTTCTCCCCATTTCACCTGCAGCACCAGCTGCTTGAGGGCCGTCGAAGCCATGGGGCCACGCCAGATGAGGGCCTGTCCGCGCTTGGCGAAATAGCCTATGCTCATCCACTTCACCCCGTATTTCTCGAGGGGAATCATCTCGTCGCGGCCGTCTATCTGCTCCGCGAGCGGCATCTCCCCTTCGGTTCCGGTCATGGTGGGGACGGACGGACCGTACACGTCGGCGTCTACCAAACCCACTTTGAAGCCAAGCCGGGCAAGGGCCACGGCCAGATTCACCGCCACGGTGCTCTTGCCTACGCCGCCTTTTCCGGAGGCGATGCCAATTATATGCTTGACGTTCGCGAGCATCTCCTTCCCAAGGTCCAGCCCCTTCTTTGCTGGCTTTTCGTCCACCACTACGGTGCGAACTTCCGGTCCAGGGCAGCCTCCGCGCACAAGCGCAGCCTTCGTCGCCCCTATGAGATACTCCGCCAGAGGGTCGCGCCTCCGCCCGAAGGCAAGCGTGACCACGGTCGCATCGGCCTTAATCTCCATATCCTGCACCATTCCCAGCTCAACCACCGACTTTTCGCCTTTGGCCGGATGCTTCACCTGCTGCAGCAGCTCAAGAATCTCTTCCTTTGTCATTTTACGAATTCGATTTCATCTATGAGGTTCTTCGCGCATCCCACTTTCTCCACCATCCAGAGCACGTAGCGTATGTCCACGTTGATGCAGCGCTGCAGGTCGGGTTCGAACATCACGTCGCTGCTCATGCTCTCCCAGTTGCCGTCGAAGGCGAGGCCGATGAGGTTGCCGTCGGCGTCCATGATGGGGCTGCCCGAGTTGCCGCCGGTGATGTCGTTGTTGCTGAGGAAGCAGCAGTGCAGCTTTCCGTCGGCGTCGGCATAGCGGCCGAAGTCCTTGGCAAGTATGGCTTCCTTGACCGGGGCGGGCAGGCGGAACTCGTAGTTCGAGGGGTCTTCCTTCTGGAGCAGCCCGTCCGTGGTGGTGTAGAACCAGTAGCTCATGCCGTCCTTGGGTGAATAAGGCAGCACCGAGCCGTAGGTGAGACGCATGGTGAAGTTGGCGTCTGGGTAGCTCGGCTTGCCCTTTTCCCACTCGAGCAGGCCGGCGGTATAGCGCTGCGAGGCCTTCTGCAGCCTGCGGTTGAGGGAACGGATAACGGGTATCCAGAGCTCGGATTTGTCGTCAATGGCCTTTTCCAGCGCGGCACGGGCGGTGGTGTCGGCTCCGTAGAGCCTGTCCAGATACTCCTCGCTGTCGGAAACATCTATGCGGCCGTCCGGGTCGGAGTTGGCCAGATAATGCACGATGAGAGCCTTCGCCACCTTGCGGTCCACTCCGGCGTTGTAGTCCTTGTCGGCCTCATGCCCCTTGTGCAGCAGTTCGATGCGGCCAAGAGTCTCGCTTAGCAGCGTGAAACTGTTCATTATCGGGGAAAGTTCTGCCGAGGCCGCCTCGATCTCTGCAATTGCGCCGCCGTAAGCCTTCTGCCGCTTGCCTTTGGCTGCAAGCCACTTCTCGTATTCCGCCTCACGGGCCTCCTGGCGTTCAATGATCCGAAGGTTCGCGAAAGCCAGTTCTTCTCCCTGCCATTTCTTCCATGCGTTGGCGCTCCCGGCGTATTTGTTGGCGTACTGCAGACGCACGGCCGGGTCCTTTTCCATCTCCTCCCACATTACCGCCTGCTTCACGGTGCGGGCGTCTATGGCTATGCGGTTGCGGCTCAGCATCGCCTTCAGCTGGGCGGCCGTCTGGAAACGCTGGGTGCGTCCGGGGTAGCCCATTATGAAGGTGAAATCGCCTTCCTTGACTCCCCTGAGCGACACCTTCAGTGAGCGCACGGGCTTCAGCGGCTGGTTTTCGGGGGAGTATTCAGCGGGCTCGCCGTCGGTGCCTGCATACACGCGGAACATGCTGAAGTCGCAGGTATGGCGCGGCCACATCCAGTTGTCGGTCTCGCCTCCGAACTTGCCCATTGCGGCAGGCGGCGCCCCCACGAAGCGGACGTCCTTATACTTCTTGTAGACAATGAGATAGTAGACGTTATTGTTGTAGAAAGACGTTACCGTAGCCTCGCAGTGCGGGTTGTCCTTCCTGGCCGCCGACGCTATCTCCCTCCGCTTCGCGTCGATGGATTCCCTGTCGTCGAGGCCCTTGAAGGCAGAGGTGACGTCCTGCATGCTCCGCATGAAGGTGACGCTGAGCCCCGGAACCGGCAGTTCGGCGTCCTTGCTCAGGGCCCAGAAGCCGTCTTCGAGGTAGTTGTGTTCGGGGGAGGAGAGCTTCTGTATGCTGCTGTAGCCGCAGTGGTGGTTGGTCACAAGCAGCCCTTCGGCGGAGATGATTTCCCCGGTGCAGCCGCCTCCGAACTGCACGATGGCGTCCTTCAGCGAGGATTTGTTGATGGAATAAATGTCTTCCGGGGTGAGCCTGCAGCCTATGTTGCGCATGGCGTCGGCGTTGAATTTCTGCAGCATCGGCAGAAGCCACATGCCCTCGTCGGCCGCTGCGCTTAGGCAGACCGCCAGCGCGAGGATGGTAAGGATTCGTTTCATAGATACAAAGATAGCAAGTTGTTTTGAAAAAGCGACAAACAACCTGCCCGGCAGCCGGTTCCGGCTCTACTTCTGAAGCGAGTCTATGAGTTTGTTGAGGTTGGCGATGGTGGCGTCGCGCTCGGCGAGTTTCTGTTCGTAGAACTCCCTCTGGCCGTCCAGCTTTTCGCGGGCGCCCTCGGCCTCTTCCATGAGTTCCTTGAGGTTCCGTCCGAGCATGATGTCGGCCACGTCCATGCGGGCCAGTTTCGCTATCTTGTAGACATAGCGGGAGATGATTCGGGTTCCGCCGTCTTCCAGCCTCCAGTACGTGCTGGCGTCGATTCCGAGTTCCAGGGCGAACTCCTCCTGCGTCATGCCCAGATCTTCCCGGACACGGCGGATATTTTCTTTGAGGCTCCGTTCATCCATGCCGCAAAATTAAGAAGCCTCCTCCGATTCTTTCTAAGCGCTTTCAGCCGTATTACTATGCAATAATTGCAGACTTTACCCACAAAAACAGAAAAATTTCACTTTTACCCCCTCTTTTACTCCCCTCGATTGTTTGCATTTTCCCTTTATTTGCAGAGAAAACTTTTAAAAACTGCAAGCGATGAAAACCCTTTACGACTCCTATTCGGCTTTCTGCCTCCTCCTCGAAGAACCCGCCAACCTTTCCCTCTCCTACGAAGAACTCTGCTCTCGCGTCCGGGTGTCTCCCGTCGACCTCCGGGAAATCCTGCTGGCCGAACTGGGCTGCACCGGCCCGGAACTGCTCGCCTCCCTGCGTTCTCCCGCACAGGCATAGCGCGCGCAATTATTTTTTTGGTTATTCTGCAAAAGTGCTTAAATTTGCAGGCTAATAACTTTCGCAAGTAATAATCTCAAAATAATTATGAAAGAATACGCAACCAAAGACATCCGCAACGTGGTTCTCATCGGAGCAACCCATTCCGGAAAAACCACCCTCTCCGAGGCCATGCTCTTCGAAGGCAAGGTAATCGACCGCCGTGGTTCCGTGGAAGACAAGAACACGGTTTCCGACAACACCGATTACGAGCAGGCCAACCAGAAGTCCATCAGCGCGACTCCGCTTTACGCCGAATTCGCGGGCAAGAAGATAAACATCATCGACGCCCCCGGTTCCGACGACTTCTGCGGCGGCGCCCTCACCGCTTTCAAGGTGTGCGAGGCCGGCATCCTCACCGTCAACGCCCAGCAGGGTGTCGAGGTCGGTACCGAAATCTACGGCCGCTACGCCAAGCAGTACGGCATCCCCATGATAGTCGCGGTGAACCAGCTCGACCACGAGAAGGCCAACTGGGAGCACGCCCTCGAGACCCTCAAGGAGAGCTTCGGCAGCAAGATTATCCCCGTTCAGTTCCCCATCAACCCCGGCACCTCCTTCAATAGCTTCGTAGACGTCCTCACCATGAAGTGCTACGACGCCAAGGGTGTCGCTTCCGACATCCCCGCCCAGTATGCCGACGAGGCCGAGAGCCTGCATCAGGAACTGGTCGAGAAGGCCGCCGAAGGCGATGACGCCCTCATGGAGAAGTTCTTCGACACCATGGAGCTCAGCTCCGAGGAGATCATGCAGGGTCTGTCCGCAGGTCTTGCCAAGGGAGATGTCATGCCCGTCTTCTGCGTTTCCGCAAAGAACGACGTGGGCGTTGCCCGTCTGCTGGAGTTCGTGGCCGGCGTGGTTCCCGCCCCGGCGTGCGACGCCTCCAAGCCCGTCAGCCTCTTCATCTTCAAGACCGATGTCGAGCAGCACGTGGGTGAAGTCTCCTACTTCAAGGTAATGAGCGGCACCCTCAACGAAGGCGCCGACCTCACCAACCCCGAGAGCGGCAACGGCGAGCGCCTCTCCGCCATCTACGCTGTGGCCGGCGCGAAGAAGGACAAGGTTGCGAAGATAGGCGCGGGCGACATCGGCTGCGCCATGAAGCTCAAGAACGGCAAGACCGACGTCACCCTCGCCGCTTCCGGCGTCGAGGCCATTCCGCACATGGTCTTCCCCGACTTCAAGTACACCTGCGCAGTCCGCGCCCTCGACAAGAACGACGAGGTCAAGGTAGGCGAGGCCCTGAGCAAGATCACCGCCCAGGATCCCACCCTCAAGAGCTACTTCTCCAACGAGCTGCGCCAGACCATACTCCAGGGCATGGGCGAGCAGCACATCAACTACGCCATGTGGCGCGTGAAGAACGAGTTCAAGCTCGACGCCGAGACCTTCGCCCCGAAGATCCCGTACCGCGAGACCATCACCAAGACCGCAACCGCCCGCTACCGTCACAAGAAGCAGTCCGGCGGCGCCGGCCAGTTCGGTGAGGTAGCCCTGCTCATCACCCCGTACGTCGAGGGTCAGGAGCAGCCCCGCACCTTCACCATCGACGGCAAGAGCACCCCGCTCAACATTAAGAGCAGCGATGTTCAGACCCTCGCATGGGGCGGTAAGCTGGAGTTCAACAACTGCGTCGTCGGCGGTGCCATCGACCTCTCCTTCATGCCCGCCATCCTCAAGGGTATCAACCAGAAGATGACCGAAGGCCCTCTCACCGGTTCCTACGCCCGCGACATCCGCGTGTATGTGTACGACGGTAAGATGCACCCGGTGGATTCCAAGGAAATCGCCTTCATCATCGCCGGTCGTAACGCCTTCAAGGAGGCCTTCCGTCAGGCTGGTCCTAAGATCCTGGAACCCATCTACAATGTGGACATCTTCACTCCCAACGAGTATGTGGGTCCTTGCATGAGCGACCTTAATACCCGTCGCGGTATGATCATGAACCAGGATATGGAGAAGGGCTTCACCGTGCTGCACGCCCGCGTGCCGCTGGCCGAGCTCTACCGCTACTCCACCATCCTCAGCTCCCTCACCGGCGGTTCTGCCACCTTCCAGATGAAGTTCGCGGAATACGTCCAGGTGCCGGCCGACGTCCAGACCAAGCTGCTGGCCGAATACGCCGCCCAGGAACAGGAAGAGGACTAGGTTTCTTCCACTTGATTTATACCCCGGGACCTTTGCTGTTCCGGGGTATTTTTTATATCTTTGTGCCAATCAGCCACATTATCGCTATGAAACAAACCTATTTGGAACCTGACGTGCAGGTACTGTTTCTCTCTATGGAGAACAGAGTCCTCACCGCCAGCAATGAGGGATTCCCTGTGAACCCGGTAGATCCGGGATTTGCCCCGCCCTTTTCCCCGTTTAACTTTTAATTGGAACGCGCTATGAAAAAGAATGCTTTATTTGCTTTGATGGCGGTTGTTCCGCTGATGGTGCTTTCCTGCGCTAAGGAAGTCTCTGTTGAGACTCCGGAAATGCCTCAGGAGGAGCGTCAAACCATGATTGATCCCTGGACGGCCATTGATCAACGTCCTTATATTAATTCCGTTATCGGGGAGGAGTTTTCAATAAACGTTGGTTCGATAGAAACCAAGTCAAGCTTAGATATGACCGACCCCTCTTATGGGATGGTAAAATGGCAGGCGGGTGATCAGTTTATAATGGCTACGTATGATACGTCAGTTCCTACTCTTAGAACTGCAACATTTACATTATCTTCTTTGATTAGTGGTGGAGAGAAGGCGGAATTTACAACGCCTCATGCCATGTCAGAAACACCCCTTCACAGCATTCATGTCCCTGATATTTCGAAAGTCAAATTCGGTGTCAGTGATGATGTTCCATTTTTTGGTGTCAAAATTCCCGAAGAACAA
The DNA here is from genome assembly GCA_024695285.1 of Bacteroidales bacterium. The sequence goes on along the minus strand of JAILIM010000026.1, from coordinate 1,823 downwards.
ACAGCCGTGGCGGGCGGAATCGCCGATGGGTTGACTTACTCATATGCTGCATCCACGAGCTTTACAAAGGTAAAAAATGGGACGGAAGATGTGCACTTTAAGAGTGTATTGGCTTTGGTTCGGTTTAAGATGTCCGGCTCAATCGCACCATCCGTAACGTCTGTCACATTGAGGGGGGCCTCGGCTATTGCAGGTGATTGTGTGTTAATACCCACTGCGGATGGAAAGCCGCAATTAACTTTCAATAAAAGTTTTACCGGAGATGTTTCTTCTTCAACGGTGACGCTTTCGGGAACATTTGCTGCTGATACTTACTACTATTTTGCCGTTGTTCCTGGCACGCAAAACAGCTTCTCTCTTGTTTTCTCGGGAGGGGGTGGTACCACTACAAAGATTGCATCCAAGACGGTGAATTTTGCCCGCGGACAGATTTCAGACTTGGGAACCATTGATTTGGGTGACGCCTTCTCGGACACCAACGACAATTCCACCATCAAGTATATGTCGGCTACGGCGGGTGCGCCAAAGCCAGTTACCATAGCGGTAATCCCGGATGGCTTCACCCAGGCCGAAATGCGTACGTATGAGATGCTGGCAAAATCGGCCATGAATACCCTCTTTAGCGTGGAGCCGTTCAAGAGCTATAAGGAGTATTTCAATGTGTATATTTTCCGGCAACCTTCCAATGAGTCTGGTGCCAAAATTACGGATGGTACTTCTGCCGAACAAAATAGAGACTGCTATTTCGGGTCTGCTTGGGCAAAGAATAGTTATAGCAATATGACGGCAGATGCAGACAAAATATTCGATTTTGTAGAAGCTAATTGCCCGGATATTGTCAATAGTATTCATACTACCAATGAAGTCCCTGTCCTTATGATTATTAATGACTCTCGATACGGAGGAATAAACTGGACTTACACCGATGGACATGCTTTCTGCATGGCTCCATACACCTTTAACGGTGGTCGAATTTCCTGGGGCTATCCAGACGAGGAAGCGGTGGACGATGAGGATCCGTCCCAGGGAGTACAAGCAACCCCTGCTGGAAGGTTAGCCGAGGTGGGTAGTAATGTGGGCAATTGGCTGAATACCATGGTACATGAATTTGGTGGCCACTGCTTCTCCAGATTGGCTGACGAATACTGGTATGGGCCGACTTATTTTTCTGATCATGGTTTATCAGATCAATCTGATAAAGGAGCGACCGATCATATTACCGGTTATAATTATGCGGTTCCATTTGGCCTTAATGTGTCTGCTACTTTTGCTAATCCCGGTAAGGATGATTATTTTAGCCAGGCAGGTTGGAAGCATTTATTGGATAATAAGGCCACTTTGACTGCAACAAATCCGCTCTACAACCGTATTGGTGTTTATCAGGGTGGCGATGTATCTATCTTAAATCGTTGGCGCAGTGAGCGAGTGAGTTGTATGATAGACAACCGTTTCTACTTCTCCACCTTCCAGAGGGAACTCATTGTGAAGCGAATCATGACGCTGGCTGGTGCTTCGTTTAATGAGTCTGAGTTCTGGGCCAAGGATGTTCCCATCGATCCGGTGAGGGATATTATCGCCAGCCCGGTGATGGGAGAAGATGATGGAATTCCGCCGCGCCCGATGCCTATGCTTCCGCCGCCCCGGATTGTGGAAGGATCTCCTCGCCGGTAAGGCGTTGTGTCTGATTATCAATCGATTAAATAATTACCCTGCCGTCCGCGTACAGCAGGGTAATTCAATAAAGCGCTGAGTATGAAAGTATTGCTCAAAACCCTGTTCCTTCTGCTGCTGGCCTCTTGCGTTGGTGGCCCGTACCACAATGA
>JAILIM010000056.1 GCA_024695285.1 Bacteroidales bacterium | reverse complement strand
ACGCCCCCGAAGTCGAGGATGGAGACCGTCAGGTCGGGAATCGAAGGAGCGGCGGGCTCGGAGAGGGGGACGGGAAGGGCTTCGTAGAAGCGGGCGTAGTCGCCGGCGAAAGCGGGAAAGGCCGCAAGCAGCAGGAGCGCTGCCAGGAACGTGTTCTTATTCATGATTGCTGTCGTATAACGCCACCTCGCTGAGCACAGGACAGGCCTTGGAGGAGGTGACGGTGATTCTTATTGCGTCGGAAGTCACCGGTTGCACCGGCAGTATCCTTTTGTAGCCTATGGTCGTGCCGGAGGCGATTTCCTGCCAGGCGCCGGCGGTGCAGACTTCGATTCTGAACGACGCAACCCGCTGGCCCAGAGGGATATACTCCTGCAGCACGATGCGGTCGAAGCGCTCCGGAGCGGGCAGGGTCAGCTCCAGGACGGGCGTCAGTTCGCTGTCCGCCGGGGCCCAGAAAGTGTCGAAGTCGCCGTCCACCAGCTTGCCGGAGCGGAAGCGGTGCGCGCGGGCTTTGGTGCCGCCGACGGAGGCGCCCCGGGCCAGGTTCACGGAGAATTCCCTGTCGATGCAGGCCTTCCATTCCATCAGCCGCAGCGAGTCGGCCTCCGGGATGCGGCCGCGCGTGTCGGGCGGCACGTTAAGGAGCAGCAGCGAGTTGCGCCCCACACTTTCCATGTAGATGCGCATGAGCTCGTCCACGCTCTTCGGCTCCTCGGCCGCGCGCCAGAACCAGCCGCGGCGTATCGACACATCCGTCTCGGCCGGAATCCACTCCGTGCCGTATTTGTTGCCGCAGCGGAGGGTATCGTTCGGCGGCGCCCCGGCTCCTGGCTGGAAGCCCTCGGGGCTCAGCGTGCTCCAGTTGGTCTCCCCTGCCGAGCCGCGTTCGTTGCCCACCCAGCGGCAGCCGGGCCCCACGTCGCTGAACATCACGGCGCCGGGGCTGAGCTCACGCACGGTCCTGTGGAACAGGGGCCAGTCGTACTCCTGCCGCCTGCCGTCCGGGCCCTCGCCGCAGGCCCCGTCGAACCATTGTTCGAACACGGGCCCGTAGCGGCCGTCGTGGACGCTGCGCAGCGTACGCGCGTACTTTTCATTATATGCCGGGCTGCCGTAATCCGGGTCGAAACGGTCCCAGGGGGATATGTACACGCCGAACTTCAGGCCGTACTCCCGGCAGGCCTCGGAAAGTTCACGGAGCACGTCGCCGCGCCCGTCCCGCCAGGGGCTGGAGGCCACGGTGTGGGTGCTTTCCGGGTTGGGCCAGAGGCAGAAGCCGTCGTGGTGCTTGGCGGTGATTATGATGCCCTTCATGCCGGCGGCAGCGGCCGTACGGGCCCATTGGCGGCAGTCCAGGGCCGTCGGTGCGAAGAGGTCTTCCGGCTCGGTGCCATCGCCCCATTCCAGGCCGCTGAAGGTGTTCGGGCCGAAGTGGCAGAACATGTTCACCTCCATCTTTTGCCACTCCATCTGGGCGGCGGACGGCACCGGGCCGCACGGCGCAGGCGCGCCCGCAGAGCAGGCGGCGAGCAGCAGCAGGAAGGAAACGGGCAGGAACTTCATCTACTTGTCGAAGTTTCGGGAAGCGAAGGGCAGGGCCAGACGAAGGGCCTGGTGCCAGTATTCCCAGGTGTGGCCGCCGTTGCGCACGCGGAATTCGCAGGGCACGCGGGACTTTCTCATCTTCTGGTGGAACTGCTCGTTGATGAGCAGGAGGAAGTCGTCGTCGCCGCAGTCCACGAACCACTTGACGCTGCGCAGCTTGTCGAGAGTAGCGGCGTCGGCGTTGTCGATGAAGTCAAGCGTGGAGTGCTCGCAGACGGACTCGCAGACTATGTCCAGCTTGTCCTGGGGGGCGTGGGGCTTCTTCACGGCGTCGGTCTTGTTGTCCATCCAGGCGCTCATGGCGTAGCAGCTGGAGAAGAGGTCCGGGTGCCTCTGGGCATAGACGGTGCTGCCGCCGCCTCCCATCGAGAGGCCCATTATGGCCCGGTGGCCCTTGTCGCCGACGGCGTGGTACTTGGCCTCGACGGCGGGCATGAATTCCTTGAAGAAGAAATCTTCGTAGGCCCAGTCCTTGACGTTGAAATAGCCGTTCTGGACATTGTGGACGTCGGCATCGCCGGCATTCGGCATGATGATTATCATCGGCACGGCTTCGCCGGAGGCTATCAGCTCGTCGGCTACGCCCCGCATGTGGCCGCGCATGCGCCAGTCGTCGTAGTTGCCGTAGAGCCCGTGGAGCAGGTACACCACGGGGTATTTCCGGCTGGACTTCTCGTAGCCGTCGGGGAGGTATACGTTGTACTTGACACTGGTGGAGAGCACTGCGCTGAAAAGGCTGTCGGCGACGATCTTGCCCGCCTGCGCAGGCACGGAAGGGAGCAGGAAAAACGCCGCGGCGATGATGATAAGTGTCTTTTTCATTGGTCGTTGCTGCTTATTGTTTTAGCTATCTTTTCTATGTTCAGGCTGCGGGCGGAAGCATCGATAATGTCCTTATAGATGCCGCCCTTGCGGTAGATCTCGTCGGGGTCGCCGTACTGCTCCACCCGGCCGTTGCGCAGGGCGTAGACCATCTCGCTGTCGATAATCTGGGAGATGTTGTGGGAGATGATGATGACTGTGCGGTCTTTCTTTATGGCCTCGATGCTGTTCTTTATCTGCTCAGTCGCAACGGCGTCCAGGCTCGCCGTGGGCTCGTCCAGGAAGATGACCGGAGGGTTCTTCAGGAACATGCGGGCGATGGCGATGCGCTGCTGCTGGCCGCCGGAGAGGTCCGAGGCCTTGTTTTCGAACTGCTTCGGAAGGGCCATGATCTGGTCGTAGATGTAGGACTTCTTCGCGGCTTCGACCACTTCCTCGTGGGTGGCGCCGGGCTTGCCGTAGAGTATGTTCTCCTCGATGGTGCCGTCGAAGATGTGGTTCTTCTGGAGCACCAGGCCTATGTGGTCGCGGAGATACTTGGTGTCGTATTCGGCAAGGTCCACGCCGTCGAGGGTGATGGTGCCTTTCTGGGGGGCGTAGAACTTGTCCAGCAGGTTCACGATGGTGCTCTTTCCGGCGCCGGAAAGGCCCACGAGGGCGGTGATCTTGTCCGGATGGATGGTCATGTCAATGCCGAAGAGCGCCTGGGTGCCGTTGGGGTAGGTGAAGTCCACGCCCTTGAGCTCGAACTCGCCGCGTATGGTCTCCGGCTTGTAGCTGCCGGTCTGCTCCACCTCGTCGTCGGACTGCAGGATGCTGAAGAAGCCTTCGGCATAGATCAGGGCGTCGTTGACGTCGTCGAAGATGCGCTGGAGCTGGGTTATGGGGGCGATCACGTTGGTGAACAGCATCACGTGGTACATGATCTTTCCTATCGACATCCCGGGGTACTGGATAAGCACCAGGTAGGCCGTCAGGATGATCACGAGCACCGTGCCCACCTGCTTGACGAAACTCTTCAGGCCGGTGTAGTAGAAGCTCACGCGGCGCGTCTTCATCTGGTTGGCAGTCACGCGGTTCTGTATGTCCAGTTGCTTGCCGGCCTCAATCTCCTCGCGGTTGAAACTTTTGATCACGTTGATGGAGTCGATGATATTCTTGATGCCCTGGCTCTTGGTCTCCAGGTGGGAGCGCATTTCTCGGCGCCAGCCCTTGAGGCGTTTTGCCTGCCTGTAGGTGATCCAGAAATATATGGGCACGATTCCGAGCGCCACCAGGCCCACGTAGACGTTGGCAGCGAACATCAGGATGAGCGCAAGAAGGGCGCTGGTGAACAGGGGGAGCAGGTCGATGAAGAAGTTCTGCACTGTGCGGGAGATGCTGCTGACGCCCTGGTCGATACGGGCCTGGACGCGGCCGGTGGCGTTCTCGTCGGAGGAGAAGTAGGCCATGCGGAACGTGAGCACCTTTTCAATGACGCTCTGCGACAGGTCACGGGACACGAAGATGCGCATGCGCTCGCCGTAGTAGTTCTGGGCGAACGTGATCAAGGCGGACAGGATTTCCTTTCCCAGCAGCACGGAGGAGATGATGATCATGATCCGGGCGGCCTGGCTCCAGGAGAAGTCTGTGCCTATCAGGGCGTTGATGGCGTCCACGGTGCGGTCCAGCACGATGGCGTTGACCTGCTGCATCACGGAGCCGACGAGCGTCAGGATCAGCGTGATGAGCACCAGCAGGCGGTAGGGCCGCACGAACGGCCGTATGTTCTTGAAAAGCTGGAAGATACTCATGGTTGGCTCAGTTGAGCTTGGCGGCGTTCTGCCTGTCTTCGAACGACACCACCACCTGGCCGTTGTTCACTATGACCGGCTGGATGCGCAGCGACACGGACCCTTCGGCCGTCATGTAGTCGGAGAGCCACTTGCAGAGGCCCATGTTGAGGTGCCTCAGCTCGCAGTGGTCACCTTCACGGAAAGGGTGGTCGAACTTTTCGATCTTTTTGGGGCGGCCGTAGACTGCGGTCAGCTCCTTCTGGACGGCAAGGTAGTCACCCTTGCAGACCGACCAGTCGTTGCGGATGGGGAAGGTGGCGTCAACGCAGTAGACGGAGCCGCCTGCGCTCTTGACCAGCAGTTTGCAGGAACGGCCGGCGAGCGTGCCCTGGAGGATGACGCCGGCGTCGTTTGAGCCCAGGACCGTGAAGCCCTCAAGGGCGGCCGTGAATGCCTCCACGGGGCCGTCCAGGGGGATTCCGTTGAAGCGGAGGTGCTCCTCCTGGGCGCCGAGGCCGGCGCAGAGGAGCAGGCAGGCTGCGAGTGTGAGTATGTGTCTCATTTCTCAATCGGTTTTGACAAATATAAGAAAAGTTCCTATGGTATGATTATTGTCTGCAATTTTTTATCTTTGTAGAAATTGCAAAAATCGAGCACAATGAAAAAAGTACTTTTGATCATAGCCGCTATCGCGCTTTCCTGCGCGTCGGCTTTCGCCCAGGAGACCTGGACATGTCCCAATCCCGAATGCGGCCACGAAGGCAACACCGGTAAATTCTGTTCCGAATGCGGCACCCCGAGGCCTGCGGCCGACGGCCAGGAGGCCCCTGCAGCCCAGAAGCAGAACCTTGAGAACGCATATGCCAAGAGCGACTTCGTGCCTGGCGACGAGATTTTCTTTGATGACGATTTCGCCGGAGAGAAACTCGGAGAATTCCCCTCCCGCTGGGACCTTATTGAAGGTTATGCCGAGGTTGCTACCATCCAGGGCCGCAAGGTCATAGCCTTTACCGATGACGGATACGGAGTGGTCATTCCGTTGATGAAGGAGGCCCGCACCTTCCTTCCCGATGTGTTCACGCTGGAATTCGACCTCTACCTCGACCGGCACGAAGACGGCGAAGGCCATAACACTATCATTACATTCATCAACCCCGAGCAAGTGGATTGGAATGACGGAGAATGCGGTGAAGTCAATTTCTATTACCGGCCGGACGGCAGCAGCACTATATACTGGTGGTTGATGAAGCCCGACAAGGAAAACAACGTCTACGGGCAGAAAGACTTGGGCCTCAACCCGGATTATTCGGACTACTGCCCCAAGGACAATCCTTTGAAGGAGGGAGACTGGAACCATTTCGCCTTCTCCTTCAACAAGCGTGCATTCAAGGGCTACGTCAATGGCCAGAGAGTCATCAATATCCCTATTGCCCAGGCGCCCAGGGGCTTCTGGATCAAGCACACAGGACTCTACAAATACAGCTGCGTCTCCAACGTCCGCATTGCGAAGGGAGCCGTGCCTCTGTATGACAGGCTCTCCAGCGACGGCAGGATAGTCTCCTACGGCATCACCTTCGAGACCGGAAAGGCAACCCTAAAGCCTGAGTCAATGACGGAAATCGCCCGCATCGCGAAGCTGATGGCCGAGCATCCCGAGCTGAACTTCGAGGTCCAGGGCCATTGCGACAACACCGGCTCCGACAAGGTCAACGATCCTCTCAGCCAGAAGCGCGCCGAGGCAGTCGTCGCCGCATTGGTCGCGCAGGGCATCGACTCCGGCCGCCTGAGCGCCGTCGGCAAGGGCTCCAAGGTCCCCGTCGCCGACAACTCCACCGACGAAGGCCGCGCCAAGAACCGCCGCGTCGAGTTCGTCAAGAAATAGCCTCAGCCCAATCGCCTGACAGCCCCGGGACATTCTTTCGAATGCTCCGGGGTTGTCTTTCTGATGCCCGGGGCTGTCTTTCTGATGCCTCAGGGCTGTCATTCTGAGCGAAGCGAAGAATCCAACACGTCCCTATCCAAACGGGAACAAATATGGCATTTCCATTCCCAAATGGTCACTTTTTCCGCCAAACGGGAAGGATTTTGCCGTTTTCATTCCCAAACAGCCTGTTTTTCCGCCAAACGGGAATGATTTCGCCGTATTCATTCCCAAACAGCCTGTTTTTCCGTCAATCGGGAAGGATTTTGCCGTTTTTCTTCCCGAGACGGCTGATGCAGTTATTGATCTGACAGATCTTTGGCTATTTTCTGGCAAAAAGAGGGGGGAAACAGCGAAACGGACAGATTTCGAAGCAAAACCTGTCCGTTTCTCGTATAGTACCGGGGGATAACCCGCTCCCATTTGCTGTAGCTACAGCAGATGGAAGCCTGCAGTTAAGCCTGCCATGACGATGCTGACCATGCTCATGAGCTTGATCAAGATGTTCAGCGAAGGGCCGGAGGTATCCTTGAAAGGATCGCCGACGGTGTCGCCGACCACGGTGGCGTGGTGGCACTCGGAGTTCTTGCCCCCGAAGTTGCCTTCCTCGACAAACTTCTTCGCGTTGTCCCAGGCACCGCCGGAGTTGGACATGAACACTGCCAGCACGAAGCCGGCGCCGAGTCCGCCGATGAGCAGGCCGAGCACGCCGGCGACGCCGAGCACCACGCCGACCACGATCGGCACGATGATGGCGAGCAGCGACGGGCCGAGCATCTCATGCTGGGCAGCCTTGGTGGAGATTTCCACGCAGCGCTTGTAGTCGGGAGTGCCCTCTCCGATGAGGATGCCCTTGATCTCACGGAACTGACGGCGCACCTCGATAACCATCTTGGATGCTGCACGGCCCACGGCGTTCATGGTGAGGCCGCAGAACAGGAATGCCATCATGGAACCGATGAACACACCGGCCAGCACGGTCGGATTCATCAGGGACACGTTGTAGTTGTTAAGTATATCCAGGATCGACGCTTCGGCGGCCTTGACCTGTCCGGCGACACCGGAAACCATGGCACCGGCACGCTCCAGCGCTATCTTGATCTCTTCGATGTAGGATGCCAGCAGGGCGAGGGCGGTCAGTGCTGCAGAGCCGATGGCGAAGCCCTTGCCGGTAGCGGCGGTGGTGTTGCCGAGGGCGTCGAGGACGTCGGTGCGCTCGCGCACTTCCGGCTCAAGCTCGGACATCTGGGCGTTGCCGCCGGCGTTGTCGGCGATGGGGCCGTAGGCGTCGGTGGCGAGGGTGATTCCAAGGGTGGAAAGCATACCCACGGCGGCGATGGCCACACCGTAGAGACCCTTCGACAGGCTCGCTGCAGTCATCATGTTCTGCACGTCGAAGCCGATGGCGAAGAGGTAAGCAAGCACGATGGCGCACACGATGGCCATCACGGGCACGGCGGTGGAAATCATTCCGAGGCCGACGCCGTTGATGATCACGGTCGCGGGACCAGTCTTGGAGGCCTCAGCAAGCTTCTGGGTGGGTTTATACGAATGCGAAGTGTAGTACTCCGTGGCCTTGCCGATCACGACACCGGCCACCAGACCTGCCACGACGGAGCATGAGAAATGCCACCAGTCGTTGTTGGCGGTGCCGAACACGAGGGCCAGGATGCCGAAGGTCGCGACGCCGCTCAGGATGGCAGCCATGTTGGTGCCGAAGCTCATGCTCTTGAGGAGCTGGGCCATACCGGCGCCTTCCTTGGTGCGGACTGTGAAGATGCTGATGACGGACAGTACCACGCCCACGGCTGCGATGAGCATAGGGGCGATGATGGCCTTCGTCTGCATCTCGGGGCCGACTGCATAGAACGCGGAAGCACCGAGTGCCATGGTGGACAGGATGGAGCCGCAGTAGCTCTCATAGAGGTCGGCGCCCATACCTGCAACGTCACCCACGTTGTCGCCCACGTTGTCGGCGATGGTGGCGGGGTTGCGGGGGTCGTCTTCGGGGAGGTCGCTCTCGACCTTGCCCACGATGTCGGCGCCCACGTCGGCGGCCTTGGTGTAGATACCGCCGCCCACACGGGCGAAGAGAGCCTGCGTGGATGCACCCATACCGAAGGTCAGCATGGTAGTGGTGATGACCACAAGCTTCTGGGCGTCAGTGGCTTCCACGATGAATGCATTGAGCAGGATGTACCACAGGGCGATGTCGAGGAGGCCGAGGCCGACCACGGTGAGGCCCATCACGGCGCCGCTGCGGAAGGCCACCTTAAGGCCCGAGTTGAGCGACTTGCGGGCGGCGTTGGCGGTGCGGCCGGACGCGAAGGTGGCGGTCTTCATGCCGATGAAGCCCGCGAGTCCGCTGAAGAAACCTCCGGTCAGGAATGCAAACGGCACCCAGGGATTCTGTACCTTGAACACATAGGCGAGAATGGCGAAGAAGACGGCCATGATCGCAAACACGATGATGACCACCTTGTACTGCTGCTTGAGGTATGCCATAGCACCTTCGCGCACATACTGTGCAATCTGCCTCATTGTGGGGGTCCCCTCATCCTGCTTCTTCATCTGGCGATAGAAGATAAACGCGAAGAGCAGGGCTACGACTGATGCGCAGGGGACTGCATAGAATAGTGGATTCATAAAGTATCGGTTATTATTTCAGACTGCTAAAATAAGCATAAAAGTCAGAAAAGCAAAGCCCCGGCCTTTTATCGGTCGGGGCTCTGTTTTCTCAGTGCGCTTATTCAGCCTTCTCCTCCTGTGCGGGAGCTTCGGCTGCGGAGGCCTCTGCTGCAGGAGCTTCGGCCTTCTTGGCGCGGCTGCGGCGGGTGGCCTTCTTCTCGGCCTTAGGCGCAGTTGCGAGGGCGGCCTCGTTGAAGTCAACGAGTTCGATCAGGGCCATCTCGGCGGCGTCACCCTGGCGAAAACCGGTGTGGAGCACGCGGGTGTATCCGCCCGGACGGTCGGCCACCTTCGGGGCGACGTTACGGAAGAGCTCCGTGACGGCGTACTTGTCCTTGAGGTAGCTGAACACGACGCGACGTGAGTGGGTGGTATCCTCCTTTGACTTGGTGATAAGCGGCTCGACATAGCTGCGGAGGGCCTTGGCCTTGGCAACGGTGGTGGTGATGCGCTTGTGGAGAATCAAGGAAGAAGCCATGTTGGCGAGCATAGCCTTGCGGTGACCGCTCTGACGTCCAAGATGATTGATAGCTTTATTGTGTCTCATCTCTACTGTTCGATTTTTTTCTTGGGTTCGATATTATACTTGGTGACATCCATTCCAAACTCGAGCTTCATCTTTTCGACGAGCAGCTCGATTTCGTGGAGGCTCTTGCGGCCGAAGTTGCGGAACTTCATCAGCTCAGGGCGGGTGTAGGACACGAGATCAGCGAAGGTCTCGATCTCAGCAGCCTTGAGGCAGTTGAAAGCGCGCACGGACAGGCCGACGTCCGCAAGCTTGGACATCAGCAGATGCCTGGTGCGGAGGGATTCCTCGTCCAGCTCGTTGCTGGAAGCCTCGACGGCGCTCTCCAGGGTCACCTTCTTGTCGTCGGTGAACAGTCTGAAATGGTAAATCAGGATATTGGCAGCTTCCTCGAGGGCGCTTTCCGGGCTGATGGAGCCGTCGGTTTCCACTTCGAGGGTGAGCTTCTCGTAGTCGGTCTTCTGCTCGACACGCCAGTTGTCCACGCTCCAGTTGACCTTGCGGATAGGAGTGTAGATGGCATCCACGGGGATGGTGCCGATGGGCGTGTTCTCCTCACGGCTTTCCTCGGCGGGCACGAAGCCGCGGCCCTTGGTGATGGTCAGGGAGATTTCGAGCTTCACGGACGGCTCGAGGCTGCAGATGTGCTGCTCCAGGTTCAACACCTTGAAAGAAGACAATCCTTTGGAGATGTCCTCAGCGGTGAACTCATGCTTGCCGCTGACGGTAATGTTCACAGTCTCGGAATCGACGGATTCGACCATTCTGCGGAAGCGCACCTGCTTGAGGTTGAGGATGATATCCTGCATGCCCTCGATGACGCCGGGGATGGTCTGGAATTCCTGATCGACACCGACAATCTTGATCTGTGAAATAGCAAAACCCTCCAAAGACGCCAGAAGAATGCGGCGAAGAGCGTTGCCGATGGTCTGACCGTAGCCGGGCTCGAGGGGGCGGAACTCAAAACGTCCCACGGTCTCGGAGCTTTCAAGCACGATCACCTTGTCCGGTTTCTGAAATGCTAAGATTGCCATATCAATTAGGTGTTTTATTACTTGGAGTAGAGGTCGACGATAAGCTGCTCGTTGATGGTCTCGGGGATCTCGGCACGGGTCGGGAGGTTCAGGAACTTGCCGACGAGCGTCTTCTGATCAAACTCGAGCCATGAATACTTGGACACGGAAGCGACGCTGGCCTGGATGACCTCAAGGCTCTTGGAGCGCTCGCGCACTGCCACGGTGTCACCGGGCTTCACCATTGCGGAAGGAATGCTGCAGACATCTCCGTTGAGGGTGATGTGGTGGTGGGAGACAAGCTGGCGGGCTGCTGCACGGCTGGGGGCGATACCAAGACGGTACACCACGTTGTCCAGACGGGACTCGAGGAGGAGAATGAGGTTCTCACCCTTCTGTCCGGCCATACGTGCGGCCTTCTCGTAGGTGTTGCGGAACTGACGCTCGAGCACACCGTACATATACTTAACCTTCTGCTTCTCCTTCAGCTGGGTGCCATACTCCTTCTGCTTCTTGCGCTTGGAGGCGAGACCGTGCTGTCCCGGAGGGAAGTTACGCTTCTCAAAATATTTGTCGGCGCCGAAAATGGGCTCACCGAACTTACGGGCTATCTTGGTGCTGGGACCTGTATATCTTGCCATAGTACTGAATTTTAAAAATTAAACCTTACGACGGCCTTTCGGTCTGCAACCATTGTGGGGCATCGGGGTGACGTCGACGATCTCGGTCACGATGATACCTGCATTGTTGATGGTGCGGACGGCGGACTCACGGCCCTGGCCCGGACCCTTAACGAAGCACTTGACCCTGCGAAGGCCGGCATCGTATGCTGTCTTTGCAGCATCCTCAGCAGCCATCTGGGCAGCGTAGGGAGTGTTCTTCTTGGAACCCCTGAAACCGCACTTACCGGCAGAGCCCCAGCTGATGACCTGGCCCTGGGCGTTGGTAAGGGAAACGATCACGTTGTTGAAGGTTGATGAAATATGGGCCTCGCCATAAGCGTCAACCTTGACAACCCTCTTGGATGTTGTTGTTTTCTTTGCCATAATTCATCAAATTACTTGGTCGCCTTCTTCTTGTTGGCAACGGTCTTCTTCTTGCCCTTTCTGGTGCGGGCGTTGTTCTTGGTGCTCTGTCCGCGGACAGGGAGACCTGCGCGGTGACGGATGCCACGGTAGCAACCGATATCCATGAGACGCTTGATGTCCATCTGGACAGAAGAGCGGAGCTCACCCTCGATCTTGTACTCTTCGTTGATCTCGGTACGGATCTTGGCAATCTGTTCGTCGTTCCAGTCACCCACTTTGATAGTTCTATCGATACCGCACTTGTCAAGAATCCTCCTGGCGGAGCTGCGGCCGATACCGAAGATATAGGTCAGACCTATTTCTCCTTGTTTGTTGTTAGGTAAATCAACACCGGCTATACGTGCCATAATTATACTTTACTTAATTAGTTACTGATTATTATCCCTGACGCATC